>CAMBPA010000060.1 GCA_945869355.1 Bordetella parapertussis | reverse complement strand
AATGGCCTCAAGGCCAGTCGTTGGCTTGTCTCACTAAGGTGGTCTGGGTGTATCCCTCTGCGTATGCGGCGCTTGCTGCGGTGTCAGGCGTCGCGCAAGAGCTTGCCTTGTCTGCCTATTTGTGGAGTTGGGTTGAAAACCAAGTGCTTGCTGCGGTCAAGTCAGTACCTCTTGGACAGATTGAAGGGCAGGCTTTGTTACATCGTTTAAAAGTCGATATTGTGCATGCAATGGAAAGTGCCGAGAACATAAAATCCGAAGAGGCGGGCTCAGCGGCTTTCGGTTTGGCGATCACGAGTGCGCGGCACGAGACACAATACAGTCGGCTGTTCCGCAGCTGAAGTGCGGGCAGAGGGTTTTGTAGGTAAGCAGAATTTAACGTATACAACGGTTCAATACATCAGAACATTCGATCAGCAGAATAAGGAATAGCAATGCAAAAAAATTCTAATCCCTTGCGCGTTGGCATTGGCGGGCCTGTTGGCTCTGGTAAGACGACACTTGTTGAAGTGTTATGCAAACGCATGCGCGATCAGTACAACCTGGCTGTTGTCACCAATGACATCTACACAAAAGAAGATGAGCGACTGCTGGTGGCCGCTCAGGCGCTGTCCGCAGATCGCATCATGGGCGTGGAAACGGGCGGGTGTCCTCATACAGCGATTCGCGAAGACGCCTCGATCAACTTAGAGGCGATTGATCGCATGCAAAAGCGATTTCCTGACTTGGATTTGATTTTTATCGAGTCTGGCGGAGACAACTTGGCGGCAACGTTTAGTCCAGATCTTTCGGATTTGACGATTTATGTGATTGACGTGGCTGGTGGAGAAAAAATCCCGCGGAAGGGTGGTCCTGGTATTACGCGTAGTGATTTACTTGTTATCAATAAAATCGATCTGGCACCTTATGTCGGCGCAAATCTTGAGGTCATGCGGCACGATACGGCGCGCATGCGTGCCGACCGTCCCTGGGTGATGACCAACCTCAAGACAGGTGAGGGTCTGGATGAAGTAATCCGCTTCATTGAAAAAGCAGGTTGTCTTCAAACAGACTGAGTGACGTTAAGGCTTTCGTATCAGCTTGATCCAGCCGTCGTCTAACCAATCGGCAAGAGCCTGTCGCGCTTCGGAAGATAGACGTTTAGCGGCGGCGCAGTCACCGGCGAGCTCGCGCTCATCGGCTAGCAGACGAAGACCGGCTTCAGCGCGTACGCTGGCGGCTTCACCGTTAATGAACAACCGCTGATCACGATACAACATGCGGGTGCGTCGATCGAGTACCCAGTGCGTGTAGGGGGTGTCGTCATCCCAACCCTCAGCGCTTGCGTGATGATCAAACACAGCGGCTTGATTCGGTTCAGTCAGCCAGCAACCTAAGAAGCGCGTTGCGAGCGCTTCATCAAACTTGATTTTTCCAGCAGCACGCACGGCGGCGTCCCTGAGTCGGTCGGGTATTTCCGCGGGATGTGCGACGGCTGACTGAGAGGGATCCCGGTAAAGCTTGTCGAGTGCTGGCCCAGGAAGAGGGGGCTCGCCATAAGGCCCTGACGCGAGACCACTGCGTGCGATGATTTGATCGGCGGCGGCCTCGAGCATGCCGCGCGCGAGCGCAGCCTCAACGGGTGCTCGAAAGCCGATTGAGATGGTCATGCAATCATTATCCAGCGCCACCCCGTTGTGCGCAGCTTGGGGCGGCAAATAAAGCATGTCGCCTGGCTCAAGTACGACGGTTTCGTCTGGTTTGAAATGTTTAAGAATCTTAAGTGATAGCCCATCAATCAGGGTCAAATCCTTTTGTTGCCCAAAACTCCAGTGACGACGCCCCTGGCCTTGCAGCAAAAAAACATCGTAGCTATCAAAGTGTGGGCCCACGCCTCCACCCAGACTGGCCAGACTAATCATCAAATCATCGAGTCGTGCATCGGGAACAAAACGGAACTGGTTCATCAGCGCACAAGCGGCATCATCGTGGATATCGACGCTCTGCACGAGTAGAGACCAATTTGGTTCAGTGGCTTTGGGTAGCCTGGCGAAAGGACCTCGCTCCATTTGCCAGACCTTTTTTTCTTTCCACACTAGCCTCGATTCCACATCGTCACGTCGACCCAATTTCTTGAGGGCGGTGGCGGTAAGGGGCGGACGGAAGTTAGGAAACGCTTGTTTAATGAGTAAAGGTTTGCGTTGCCAATACTCGCGCATGAACTTGGAAGGTGTCAGCCCTCCTAAGAGATCGAGTGGGTGATCAGGATGCATGGCGAGGCCCTAAGGTAATAAATTTTTGAGTTGATATAAGGCATCAAGCGCTTCGCGCGGACTGAGCGTGTCTGGGTCTAGCTCAGATACGGCTTGGCGAATACGCGCTTGGGCCGCCTGATCTTGGGCTGCTTCGACCTGCGCTGCTGCTGGTTCGTTTGCCTGAGCGAATAGTCCGAGTTGAGGAGTGGGTGCGCCTTGCGATTCTAGGCGTTCAAGTTCGCGCGCCGCATGCCGAATGACGGCAGCAGGTACTCCAGCACGTTGTGCAACTTGGATCCCGTAGCTACGACTTGCTGGGCCATCCTTGACTTCGTGCAGAAAGACAATCCCGGTCGGGGACTCAGCAGCCGCTAAGTGAACGTTTGCCGTGTGGGGTTGTTCGGCAGGCATACGTGTGATTTCAAAATAGTGCGTAGCAAACAGTGTGAGCGCGCGATTATGTGTGACAAGTCGCTGCGCAATGGACCAAGCCAGTGCGAGACCGTCATAGGTGGAGGTGCCGCGACCGATCTCGTCCATCAACACAAGGCTCTGCGACGTGCTCGATGCCAAGATGGCAGCGGCTTCGGTCATCTCCATCATGAAGGTCGAACGCCCGCCTGCAAGATCATCGGCCGCGCCGATACGGGTAAAGATACGATCTAGGGGCCCAATCGCGGCCTGCTTCGCAGGAACAAAGCTACCGATGCGTGCTAACAAGGCGATTAAGGCCACTTGCCGCATATAGGTTGATTTGCCGCCCATATTGGGCCCTGTGATGACGAGCAGTGAACGTTGTGCGTTCAGGGCACAGCTGTTTGGTGTAAAGCGTTCAATCGAGCGTTCTACGACAGGGTGGCGACCAGACTCCACGTCAATCGCAGCCTGTTCTAGCAGGCGCGGCGATACCCATTCGTGTAATTGCGCGTGATGCGCCAAGGCAACGAGTGTGTCGAGTTCAGCGCAAGCGCTTGCGCAGGCTGCCAGTGCGGTGACACTTGGAAGCAGTTGCTCAAGAAGTTGATCGAAGAGCCATTTTTCTCGAGCGAGCGAGCGATCTTGAGCCGACAGGACTTTATCTTCCCAAACTTTGAGCTCGGGCGTGATGTAGCGTTCTGCGTTCTTTAATGTTTGACGTCGACGGTAGTCTTCAGGAACCTTATCCGCTTGCGCGCGCGAGACTTCAATAAAGAAACCATGCACACGATTGAACTCAACACGCAAAGTGGAGATCCCTGTGCGAGCACGTTCGCGGGCTTCGAGTTCGAGTAAATACGTACCGTTATCGGTAGATATCGCTCGTAGTTCATCGAGCTCGGCATCCATACCGGTCGCGATGACGCCGCCATCACGAATTTGGGCTGTAGGCTCTTGCGCAATTGCGCGCGTCAGCAGGGCATGTAGGCCTTCGGGTGGACGCAGGTGGTTCGCTAAGGCCTGCAGACGTTCAGATTGTTGTACTGCATCGCAGAGTAGTCTTTCGAGCTCAGGTAATGCACCAAGTGCATCACGTAAACTGGCCAGCTCGCGAGGACGCACCGACAGCAGTGCGATGCGCGTGGCGATGCGTTCTAGATCAGGAAGCTTGTCCAGCCCGGTACGCAAAGACTGAAGTAGAGGAATGGCGTGTAAGAGTTCGCCACGTGACTGATGGGTGCCGAGCAGAGCGGTGATCGCGGACTGTCGCGCGAGCACCGGAGCGTTATCTCGCAGAGGATGATGTATCCAGCGTCTGAGTAAGCGGCTGCCCATAGGAGTGCAGCAACCATCTATGATGGATAACAACGTAGGCGCCTCTTCACCAGAGATCGTTCGTGTCAACTCTAGGTTCCTGCGCGTCGCAGGGTCCATCAGTACATATTGGCTTGCTCGGTCTGCGCTAAGCGCCTGAATATGAGAGAGCGCTTGCGTCTGTGTGCGGCCCGCGTAACGCAATAGAGCACCTGCTGCGCAAATTGCGATCGGCAAATCCTCAATATCAAAGCCAGACAAAGACTGCGTATTGAAATGCTTTAATAAATGCGCTTGCGCTTGCTCGGCTTCAAAGTGCCAAGAAGGTACGCGCGTGTTGGCGCAAGACAGGGTGAAGCTTGGCTGTGCGTCTTCTGCGAAGATAACTTCGGCAGGCTCGATACGATGTAGCTCAGAGTCCAGTGCTTCAGCGGCGCATTCTGAAATTTTGAACTCACCGCTCGCTAGGTTTAACCAGGCGACACCCGCGCGACCAGATTTATTTGCTTTGGTCGGAACAAAAACCGCGGCCACACAACGGTCTGCTTTAGCTGGCAGCAATGCTTCATCCGTTAGGGTACCGGGCGTCACGATACGTACGATCTTGCGCTCGACCGGTCCCTTGCTGGTTGCAGGGTCTCCGATTTGTTCGCAGATGGCGACTGACACGCCTGCGGCTACAAGTTTAGCTAGATACTGCTCTGCAGCATGAAAGGGAACCCCCGCCATGGGGATGGGGGCGCCATTTGAAGAGCCTCTGCGCGTCAGAGTTAGATTTAGAAGCCGTGCGCCGCGCTCAGCATCCTCATAAAACATTTCGTAGAAGTCGCCCATACGGTAGAGCAGCAACAGCGGTCCCGCCTCAGCTTTTAGACGCAAATACTGCTGCATCATCGGCGTGTGCTGTTCGGAAGAGGTCGGCTTTGGGTCGTGTTCTTGCATGGAAGTGATGGCGTGGGCGGACGAACGAAGAGGTGTCAAGTGTAAGCCACACAGCCTAGTTTGGCTCGCACGCCGGGGGATTGCTTTTCTTGCGATCGGACTTCTCTATAATCATTTACACATGAGTTGTAATGACGGCGTTTGGTAATAAGGTAGAACATCATGATTTCAAAGATCGTCCCTGATTTAGAGGCTGCGTTGGCCGGTATCCAGGATGGTGCGGTGGTGCTGGTAGGCGGGTTTGGCGGGGCAGGTCAGCCGCACGAGCTAATCGATGGCCTGATCGCCCAGGGTGCAAGAGAACTGACAATCGTTTGCAACAACGCCGGATCTGGCGACACCGGTATCGCAGCCTTGCTTGCTTCCGGTCAGGTGCGTCGGGTGGTGTGTTCGTTTCCCCGGCAAGCCGATTCTTATGTTTTCGATCGGCTTTATCGGGCCGGTAAAGTTGAGTTGGAACTCGTACCGCAGGGCACGCTCGCTGAGCGCATTCGTGCAGGTGGCGCAGGCATTGGCGGTTTTTTTACGCGTACCGCGGTGGGGACGGAGTTAGCCGAGGGTAAAGAAGTTCGTCACATCGATGGTGACGACTACATACTTGAAGCACCCATCAAAGCGGATGTGGCGATTATCAAAGCCCATCGGGCCGACCGCTGGGGCAATCTTGTATACCGAAAAACAGCCCGAAACTTTGGGCCGGTGATGGCCACAGCCGCCAAACTAACCATTGCGCAGGTCAGTGACATCGTAGAGCTCGGTGAGTTAGATCCGGAAGCGATCGTGACACCCGGTGTGTACGTTAAGCGTGTCGTCAAAATTGTGGGTGGAGCAAAATAATGAAACGAATTTCAAGAGATGAGATCGCAGCCCGCGTCGCGCGCGACATCCCTGAAGGTGCGATCGTTAACCTGGGTATCGGGCTACCCACCAAGGTCGCGAACTATCTTCCCCAAGACAAAGATATTTTTTTACAGAGTGAAAATGGCGTGTTGGGTATGGGGCCTGCGCCGGCAGCCGGAGAGGAAGATTTTGATCTGATTAATGCGGGCAAGCAGCCCGTGACGTTGCTGCCCGGTGGAAGCTATTTTCATCATGCCGATTCTTTTGCAATGATGCGTGGCGGCCACCTTGATATCTGTGTGCTGGGTGCGTTTCAAGTGGCGCGCAATGGGGATTTGGCAAACTGGTCGACCGGAGAGCCTGGCGCGATTCCTGCTGTGGGCGGTGCAATGGATCTGGCCGCAGGTGCGCGAGATGTCTTTGTGATGATGGAGTTACTCACCAAGGAAGGTGAGAGCAAGCTTGTTGAGAAGTGCACCTACCCACTCACCGGTTTGCGTTGTGTGTCGCGCGTATATACCGATGTGGCCGTGTTTCAGATTGAGCCGGGTGGCGCGGTGCGAGTGGTTGATGATGTGTCGGGCGCAGGTCAAGAGGAATTGCGGCGCATGACGGGACTTGATCTCGTCTTTTAGACGGCTATTCGTCAATCAGCTTGTTCAGGCGCTGAGCATCTAGTTTGGCTGCCTGACCTTCGACCTTTGATCCCATCGATTCAATTGTTTGGCACAAGTGCGCGATACGTGCATCCTGCTTAGATACGTGTGTGATGAGTTCGTGTAAAGCCTTCACAAGTGGGTCTGCAGCGCCAGGGTCTACGGCGTAGGCGTTAAATCCTGTCCCGTCGGTGGGTGTCTTATTTGCGGGACCTTTGTCGAGCATCGCCTGAATCGGTGCTGCATCCCAGTCGGAATCGCAGGGCGATATTTTGGTTGATGCGGTTGCGGATGGTGTCGAGGTCAGTGTTGGTGCAGAGACTGCACTGGGTTCTGTTGTGTCGTTTGTTCCAACTTCAATGATGCGAGCTGGGTTGCCGACGGCCGTGGCGCCCGCTGGTACGGGTTTGACCACAACGGCGTTGGACCCAATGCGCGCACCATCCCCAACGGTAAATCCGCCAAGCACCTGTGCGCCTGCACCGACGACTACTCCTTTACCGAGAGTAGGGTGCCGTTTCGCTCCTTTGTAGAGGCGCGTACCGCCCAGTGTGACGCCTTGATAAATCGTGCAGTCGTCACCGATCTCTGAGGTCTCGCCGATGACCACACCGAAACCATGGTCGATGAAGACCCGGCGACCGATCGTTGCGCCTGGATGAATTTCAATGCCAGTCAGCATGCGGCTGAAGTGAGAGACCATGCGCCCCAGCCAATAAAGCTTCGCTTGCCACAAACGATGCGCGAGCTTGTGTGCCATGATGGCGTGTAAGCCCGGATAGCAAGTCAGGATTTCCAGCTTGCTGCGCGCCGCAGGATCTCTTTCGAGAATGCAGGCGATGTTTTCGCGTAAAGAGTTAAACATGATGATTAAAGCTTAGCGCAAAACTCACCCTGCGGCGGGATTACCCCGTTTAACGCGAAGGGTTGCCGTGTCTGATTCCACGAGCGGTTGCAATCATGGCGGTGCAGACGCCACGCCACATATCGACCTCGTCTTGGGTCAGGTCTCCGCGGTTAAATAGATGTCGCATACGCGGCATCAGTTTCTTTGGGTGATTGGG
>CAMBPA010000059.1 GCA_945869355.1 Bordetella parapertussis | reverse complement strand
GGTTGTGCCTGAGGGGAGTGTTAAGTTCTGTGTCGTGATGGCGTTGATGACATCCGAGGAGGTCATCCCCTTTGATCGCAAGGCTTCTGGGTTGATATCAACGGACACTGCGCGCACTTTGCCACCATAAGGAAAGGGCATCGCCAGTCCAGGAATGGTGATCAGTTGGGGGCGCAGGATGTTGAGTGCTGCGTCGAATAGGTCTTTTTCGGGCAAGGTCTTGCTGGACATGCCGATTTGAACAACAGGGACCGAAGAGGCGGTGTACTTGATCACCAGGGGCGGTGTGATGCCTGGCGGCATTTGTCGTAGCGCAGACTGTGAAACCGCCACGACTTGTGAGACAGCCATTTGAATATTTACATTTGGCTGGAAATAGATTTTGATGATCGTGAGGCCACCGATTGAGCGCGACTCAATCGTCTTGATGTCACTGACGGTGGTAGTCAAGGATCGTTCGTGCGTTTGCGCGATGCGGTTGCCCATCTGTTGGGCTGAGAGCCCGTTATAGCTCCAGATGACGGTGACGACCGGGATGTCGATCTCGGGCAACACATCGACCGGTGTGCGCATGACTGCGAGTGGTGTAGAGAGCAGGATGAGGATTGCCATCACAATAAATGTGTAAGGCCGCTCTAACGCTGTCCTAACAATCCACATCCCAAATACCTATGCTAAGAATTACCCCACCCGCAGGGTGAGCCACTCAAAAAAATGAGTGTTTTCCAATGCTTGGTAAAGCGTCGAAGTATAGAGGAATGCCTTAATCCTAGGGTAGTTGTATTTATGAGCAACGCCCATTGATTGTAGAACAACAATCGAGCAAAAAGAAAGGTTTACTTAGCTATTAGCTGGGTGTCAGAGGAGGGCATCCTTTGAGGCAAGCATTTATGATGAGGACACTGTCAATGGAGCCAAGCCATGCGTCATCCAAGTCTGCTGAATTTTGTCCAGGAAATGTCTCGAATGCTGCAGGGTAAACCTGCTGAGCCGGAGATCTTGACGCGCGGGACAAGCTCATTAGCCAACTTGGTGGCCAATGATAATTGGCTGCCAGAGGTGTTCACCCGACCTCACCCCCAGCATTACCAGCAGTATTTGTTGTATGCGGATCCCTTGGAGCTTTTTTCGATTGTCAGCTTTGTGTGGGGGCCTGGGCAAAAGACGCCGGTACATAATCACATGAGTTGGGGCTTGATTGGGATGCTGCGAGGCAAAGAGGTAGATACGCACTATCACAAGCAAAAGGATGGGAGTTATCGTCGAGGTGAAAGTGTGATCTTGTTGCCTGGGCAGGTCGGATCCGTATCGCCAGCGACACATGATGTGCATGAAGTGGCAAACTTTTATCAAGATCGCGCATCGATTAGTATCCATGTGTATGGCGGCAATATTGGTCGTATCAATCGGCATGTATTTGATCCAACGACGGGCCAACCAACATCCTTTGTGTCAGGCTATTGCAACAGCGTTGTGCCAAACCTTTGGAGTATGTAAAGATGACAATGCCCAATACGCCGCAGATTGAATTGACGGATTACTCCGCTGTACGTTCAGCTTTAGTCGAGCGCAGCGAAATTGCGTTGTTAGATGTGCGTGAAGAAGATCCGCACGCACAATGCCATCCCTTGTTTGCTGCGAATCTTCCCTTGTCGCGCGTGGAGGCGGATGCCTATGCGTTGCTGCCACGGCGCGATGTCTGGATCGTCACGCTTGACGAGGGTGATGCTCCCGTTGAACAAAGCGATGCGATGTTAGCGGCACAGCGTTTAGCGAAGCTGGGCTATGCACAGGTATCTGTATTTCAGGGTGGCGTGCGCGCCTGGCGCGGGGCGGGCGGAGAATTATTTCGCGATGTGAATGTGCCGAGCAAGTCCTTCGGTGAGCTTGTGGAGTCTCACAACCACACGCCTTCGTTGTCGGCACAAGAGGTACAAGCGCTTATCGACGATCAGGCGGACGTCGTGATCGTGGACGCGAGACGTTTTGATGAATACCACACCATGAGTATTCCCACCGCGATCAGCTGCCCGGGTGCTGAGCTTGTCTTGCGTATCGCAGAGCTCGCGCCGCGGCCCGAGACACGTGTCATTGTTAATTGTGCGGGACGAACGCGCAGCATCATCGGGACGCAATCTTTAGTAAATGCAGACATACCTAATCAAGTCGCCGCGTTGCGAAACGGAACGATTGGCTGGACCCTGGCAGGACAAAAGTTGGATCGCGGTCAGACGCGCAAATTTTCTGATGTTTCAGCATCAACGATCGACAGCGCGGCTGCACGAGCGCGCAAGGTGGCTGATCGAGCAGGCGTAAATCGCGCTACTGTGACGGAACTCGATACCTGGCGTATGCAAGTGGGGCGCACAACGTATTTTTTTGATACGCGCACACCCGAAGAGTTTGCGGCGGGACACTTGCCAGGCTTTCGCTCTACCCCTGGAGGTCAGTTGGTTCAAGAAACCGAGATGGTAGCACCCGTGCGTGGAGCGCGTATTGTGCTGGCTGACAGTGATGGGGTGCGCGCTAATATGACGGCATCATGGCTTGCCCAAATGGCCTGGGATGTATGCGTGGTAGATGGCCTGGAGCGCGCGCATTACAGTGAGCGGGGCGAATGGGGCGCACCCTTGCCCACCACTCCAAGCGTGAAGCTTATGCATGCCGATGAATTGGCTTTGCTCCAAAAAAGCGGGACGGTTGTTGTCATGGATCTGGGTAAGCATGCGCAGTATGTGAAAGGCCATATTCCTGGTGCACTGTATGTGTTGCGCTCTCAATTTAGGAAAGCGTTGAGTGCGATTCCACGGGCCGCGCAGTATGTATTGACGTGTGCGGATGGTGTGCAATCAAGCTTTGCCGCGGCAGAGATTGCCCGTGCGTTAGGCGCGGAGGTCTCTGTCCTTAAAGGTGGAACGAAGGCCTGGGGCGCAGCGGGACACACGTTAGAGCAAGGCGCGACGCAGTTGTTGTCTGAGCCCATCGATCGTTACAAACGCCCGTACGAAGGCACAGACAACGCGCAAGCTGCGATGCAAGCCTATCTCGACTGGGAATTTGGCCTGGTTGAGCAATTAGGACGCGATGGCACGCACCATTTTTGGGTGCTTAAGTCAGCGTAGAGCCTTGCTTGCCCGAGCCTGTTCAATCAGCTGCTGCGCGTCAAAGGGGAGTAGGAATCCTTCTATTAGAAAAAGTTGCGTAAGAAGTGCCTTGGTATGTAGGTTGCGCCTATTTCCTCTCTCGTTACTTTTTTAAAATGTTGAACGTAGATGTTCCAGAAATAAGTCTTCGCCATGATTCACTTTAGCGTTCCAGTCTGACGCCGAGTCTTCGTTTGTGTGGTCGGTAATATATTTGAACGATGTCCAAGGCACACCATGCATGTGGGCAACGACCGCGATCGCATAAAGTTCCATATCGACCACATCGACCCCTTGATGATCGAGCCATAGATCCTTGCTTGTGACAAAGCTGTCGCCTGTCGCGCAGGTATGTTGTCCGCTCTGTGCAAAATACTCATGTGGTCGCTCACAGAAGGGGACACGACCGCGGGGTGCAAGAGACTCGGCAACCATGTCGCGCTGGATGACACGACGAATTTCAATTAAGCCAGATAGGTGGGGCTTGATTGACCCCACCGTCCCAAAGTTGATCACTTGCTCAGGTTTGTATTGCTCAATCGCCTTGAGCGTCGTGATGGTGGCATTAATTTTTCCGACACCCGAATACACCACGCGTAGGTTCGACGGGAGCCGAGATTGATCTAGTTCAGTTTTGAGCGCCGTAATGATGAGTGTGTTCTTTGACATGGGGCGACGGATCTCGGTGCGAAGGATGAGCGCGCAATTAAGCGGGCTTGGGCCAAAGAATCATTTGCGTGCAACGAAACAATGCGATTTTTTTACCCGTGGCCGCATCGCTCACGATAGCATCCCACACTTGTGTATTGCCGCCTAGGTGTTGGGCCGTTGCAGTGCACAAGATAATTTCGCCCTCGCCGCGGACCGTTCCCAGGTGGTTGCTTTTGAGTTCAATCGTTGTGAAAGAGAGGGCGCCGTGAGGTAGATGGGCGAACGTTGCATAACCGCAGGTGGTATCCGCGAGTGCGATCACGCTTGCGGCATGCAGGTAGTCGTTTGGCGCGAAGTGCACTTTGCGCAAGACCATTCGACTGTTGAGCGTGTTCTCGGAAAGCTCAAGGGCCTCAACACCCATCAGGCCTGGTAGGTTCTCTCCGCTGCGTTTATTCAATTCTTGAACCGTTATTTCTGGGCGAAGCTTAGACATGCAACGTATTCCTTTGGAGTGCGATGAGGGGTTTTGCCGTAAGATTATGCCGTAAGTCTGGCCCGAGCGAGCAAGGGCTTGCGAATCTCGCCAACTTCTAACGTTTTACTGAATCCATGACACAGTCTTCAAAGCAATCTACTTCAACGTATGCACATTTAGCGGAATCAGACGCTGGGCTCGTGCAAGGTTTTTCCGCGGCGCGGCTCGCGACGATCGCGGATGTGATGCAAGAGCAAGTACAAGCGAATCATTTTCCTGGTGCAGTGACGATGGTGGCTCGCCAGGGTGAGGTCGTGCATTACGCGGCCCATGGATTTCAAGATGCGGCGAAATCTAAACGCATGTCCAAGGACAGTATTTTTAGGCTCGCTTCGATGACCAAGCCGTTGGTCACAGCGGCCGCGATGATCTTGGTCGAGCGCGGACGTATGAATATGTTCGACCCGGTTGTTAAATGGCTACCTGAACTAAAAGATCTTAAGGTTGAGACAGCACAGGGCGACGTGCCTCTTGAGCGACCGATCTGGGTGCAGGACTTGATGCGCCATACAGCCGGCTTTGTCTACGGCGGCCGTGCGGCCTCGCCACGTATTGCAAAACTGTATACGGAATTAAACATTGAGTCGCGTGAGCACGACATCAGTTCAGAAAATATGTTGCGCAATCTGGGCAAGATTCCGCTGGCGCATCAGCCAGGAACGTTCTGGGAGTACTCAATCTCCATTGATGTACTTGGGTTGCTGCTGGAGCGACTCGAGAATAAGTCGCTTGATCTGATCGTCAAAGAGTTGTTGACAGACCCGCTAGAGATGCCCGATACCACCTGGTGGGTGGCGCCCGATCAGTTTGGACGTGTTGCGCAAGCGCTGGATAGTGATCCGCTTAAAGCTGAGATGCTTAAGGGCTATCGGCAAACTGAGAGTCCCGTGGGCCGCACCTACTTGCGTGGAGGCGGAGGCATGCTTGGCACTGCGCAGGATTACATGCGGTTCTTGCAAATGATATTAAACGGAGGCGTGTTTGAAGGTCGTCGCTATTTGTCACGCAAGACCGTTGAATATATGTTGTCGAATCATTCTGCGGGGATGGGCGGAAACACGCTCGCTAACACGGGACCAGGGTATGGCTTTGGCTTGGGATTTGCGGTACGCCTTGACCAGGGCATGGGTTGGGTGCCTGGATCAATTGGTGATGCGATGTGGGCGGGTATTTGGGGAACCAGTTTTTGGATTGATCCTAGAGAGAACTTTACGGCCTTAATCATGACGCAGGGGCCCACGAGCAAGACCCATAGCCGAATGCTGTATAAAACCTTGGTCTATGGCGCGCTGATGAAATGAATGCAACGATTAACCCAGCATCGGGTCAACCGATCGCCCCTGACGTTCTGCGTACGTTTGCAGCCAGTGTCTATCGCAGCGCAGGCGTGCCTGAGGTGGAGGCGCAACTTGCGGCAGACACGCTTGTACAAGCCGATTTGTGGGGCCACCAGTCGCACGGTATGCTTCGTTTAGGCTGGTATTACGCACGCTTGTGCTCGGGTGCGATGAAAGCCGTCACGCACACGACGCTTGAGGTCGATGCCGGCGCGATCGCTGTGATGGATGGGCATGATGGGGTTGGGCAAGTGGTGACGCGACGCGCGGTAGAAGAAGCGGTTAAGCGCGCTCGAAATCATGGTGTTGGAGTGGTCTCGATTCGCAACTCCAATCATTTTGGTACCTGCATGTATTACACACGTGTCGCAGCAGAGCAAAACTGCATCATGATGCTGATGAGTAATGCGGGGCCCAATATGGCTCCGTGGGGTGGCTTAAAAAAGAAAATCGGTACCAATCCGTGGTCGATAGCTGTCCCAGGAGGTCCCTACGGTCCGGTTGTCATGGATATGGCGAACTCGGGCGTCGCTCGTGGAAAAATCTATTTGGCCAATAAACGCCGCGAGTCCATTCCGGATCATTGGGCAGTCGATGCACAGGGCCGTCCGACCACAGACCCGCAGGAGGCCCTTGCGGGTTTTATTTTGCCAATGGCGGGTCACAAAGGTTATGTGATGGGCACCATGGTTGATTTGTTGTCGGGTGTTTTGTCTGGCAGTCAATTTCTGGATACGGTGCATGGCCCCTACGATCCAGTTAATCGCAGTGGCGCGGGCCATTTCATGATGGCCTTAAACGTTGCCGCGTTCATGCCGATCGCAGAGTTTCATCAGCGAATCGATACGTATATACGTTCGCTCAAGGACGTGCCGCTCGCGGTGGGGCACAAGCAGGTTTATTATCCGGGCGAGATGGAGCGGTTGGCCGACCTCGAGAACCGGGCGAAGGGACTGATCTTGCCGCAGGACACACTTGAAGACTTGCAGCGCGTAGGGCGCGAAGCAGGCGTATCTTTTTAACTTGGAGACCAACATGAAATTCAGCATCCAGCACGCGAAGGACAAACCATTTGCACATGACGGCTTGCGTGAGTATTTTGATTACCGCGACCTAGGAATTTTTGACGCCACTGATGGCAAGGCTGTGATGCATGTCATTCGCGCAAGCAAGGGTAGTAATGCGACAGGTGAGTGGCATCGACATGAGCTGAATTTTCAATTTGTCTATGTCCTGAAGGGTTGGGCGATTTTTGAGTATGAAGGGCACGGTCAGCATAAGCTCGTTGCGGGTACCTGCGTGCACCAGCCTCCTCATATTCGCCATCGCGAAATCGAACACTCGGAAGACTTTGAAGTGCTTGAAGTCGTGCTGCCTGGCGAGTTCAAAACCATTACGATGTGATGCGTTTCGGCCTGCATGAGGCAAAAAGATTGGCGGCCATCGATCCCTTGCGTCGACGGGTACTTGCTGGCCTCGCGTGGACCGTCTGTGCAGCAGCGTTGAGTGCGCCTGCGCAAGGCCAGGGCCCAGCCCCGGCGACAGGTCCGACGAGTGTTGATCCAGATCTCTTGCTGCTGACAGACCCTAAGACTAAGCGACGCCTGAAGTTGCGTGTCCGCTTGCCTGAGGGCACTGGGCAAGTGGGGTTGATTGTGTACTCTCCTGGCTTGGGAAGTGGTGTGTCAAACGGTGCGGCGTGGTGTGAGGCGTGGAGGCGGGCGGGATTTGCTGTCGTCACCCTCGCGCACCCGGTCACCGATGATTCGATTTGGACTGTTACCGCAGGCAAGACCTTC
>CAMBPA010000058.1 GCA_945869355.1 Bordetella parapertussis | reverse complement strand
ACGGGGTGTGATAAATAAACCAGAGGCCGATGCCAAGGTTGATCCACAGGACGATAGCAGTGGAAATGCCTGCGCCCGTCGCGCCAAGCGCTGGCATGCCCCAATGGCCAAATATCAGTAACCAGTTAAGAAAGATCTTTAATATGATGCCAATTAAGTTAATCGCCATGATCAGCTTTGGGCGAGAGACGGCGTTCGCTAGCGCATAGACCGTACGGAACATCAGGGCGGCAGGAAGGGCAAAGGTAAGCGCCTGCAGATAACTCTTCACGCCCGCGCGCACGGCAGGATCAATGTCGCCTGAGTACGATAGCCAGACGTCCGGAAACATCATCACCGCGCCACCCACGACTGAAAGTACGAGAGAGACCCAGACGCCTTGACCCCAAATGTGTCCTACTCGGTCAAGCTCGCCTGCGCCAACGTGTTGAGCTTGAATAGGGATCAGTGCGTGCATGACGCCCATTAGTCCAATAAACACGGTGATGTAGATAGAGATGGACAGCGCCATGATGGCGAGATCTACGGATCCGGCATGGCCTGTCATGGCGGTATCGAGTACACCAAAGGCCATGCTGGCCCATTGACTAATCAATACGGGCCAAGATTGCTTGAAGATTGCTCTAAGGGTTTCGCGGACCGAACGAGGTGACGTGTCCACCACGCTCATTTGACGGGCACACGTAAGAGTCGATAACGATCGAAACGGTCGGCGCCACGAGAACCAAGCCATAAGACTGACGCATTATCGCTATAGCCTGCTAGGCCTTCCGCTAGTTTTTTGCGCGTGGTCTGCTGTAAAACGAACGGACAATGGGTATCGTAGGTAATCTGTATATTGTCGAATACATAAAGTGATGCTTGAGGGCCCAAGCTCATACCTTGCGAGCGTAAGCAGGCGATCTGCCCAGGCGTGTTTGAAAGGGTCGTCAAGACATGTTTGATTTCTGCCGACATGGGTCGGTAGCTGCGTACGTAGTCAACCGCTGGCATCCATAGCAAGACTAGCAACACCCATGTGATGGTCACACCACTGGCGCAAAGCATGGAGCCGCGCCACAGCACAGTTGGGTTCCATCTTAGGCGCCAGATGACGATACTGACCCAGCAAAGCGTTGCGAAAACCGCTGCAATGACTGACCACCACGCAATATGCGGTTCGTAGCCCGTGGTGAGTCGGGCGATATTGAGTGAAATTTGTTTGGGTACCTTGAAGTGCAAGGCAGCCCACCCGCCCCAGACGCATAGGACGGTTACGGAGAAACACATGAGCGCGAACCAGTCGAGTGTGTTGATCACGCCGCGCCGCATCGTAGGCAGTGCGAATGCGGCCAACACCGCGAGAGGGGCTGCGAACAGCATGTACTCAGGCTCGCCTGAGTTTGTCAGTACGGGTAGGGTTAACAGAACCCCCAAGACGACGGCAAGAGGAACCCAGATATGTGGGGCAGTAACCCAGCGGCGCCATTGCCAGATTGCAAGGCATGCGAGTGGCCAAATAGGCCATAGAAACCAGGGAAGGTCGCGTAAGGGACGCAAAGCGGTTTCGTAATCTGATACGCCAAAATGTGCTGCGTTCCAGTGCGACCAGGCGGTGAACCATGTCGGGTGTAAGCGTTGGGTGGGTACCCACCAAAACAGAATGAGCACGCTGGCAAGCACCAGGGCACCCGCGACCCATTTTCGTTGTGGCCATAAGCCACTGCGGGGGTGTAAGGCAAACAGAACGGCTAAGAGAACCGGAATAACGCCTGGCCATGCCCGCGTCAGAAAGCAACCCGCTAGGGCAATCGCGAGGCAGGAGGCACCCATTTTGGGTTTGTCGAGCATGCGCGCCAAAGAATAAAACACGAAAGCTTGGAAGGCCACATTAGCCGGCACGACTGAGGTTTCATGCAAGCGTTGCAAAATACCAATCGTCGCAAGCCACAGTAGCGTGGCTGTGTCGGCGAGGAGCCTTCCGTAGTCTTTGACGGTGGGTTCACCACCAAAGGGGAGAGGCAAAGGTTGTGCTTCAGTCCGGCGCCCAAGCAGATAGGTGCCATACCAAATGAACGTCATGGTGAGGCTGAACCACAACACGTTGACAACACGCGATGCGGAGATCTCGCCTAACCAAGGGCCTAAAACATAGATGAAGAATGCGCCGACCCAAGTAACGAGCGGCCCGTCTTGGGGTAGATCTAGCGCGCCGACATGCGTAACGAGCCAGCCTGGTCCATCACCACGCAAGGCGGAGATCATGGTGGCTAGACTGACTACGTCATCTGTTTTCCAGGGGTCGCGACCAAACAATCCTGCGACGATGTATGCCGTTGCCAAAGCAAATAGCACCAGCCTAGGCAACTTTGATGATGCCGGGGCGGTCATTCGTGCGGGAGTAGATCGACTCAGGAGTGACACGCTTTAACAATAACCTGTGCTTAAAGACTGGGGAAGCGATAAAAAAAGGCAGCCAACGGCTGCCTCGGTTTGCGCGAGATGATCGTTGATGATCAAATCAGGCGGAGGCCTTTTTAGTACCGCTCGTACGTGCGAAACGTGCGCGGAATTTCTCGACCCGACCGGTTTCAACGATACGCGTCTGAGCGCCCGTGTAAAACGGATGCGATTCAGATGTTACGTCACATTTAAAGAGAGGGTAGCTCTTACCATCGAGTTCGATTTTCTCACGGCTGTTCAGCGTAGAGCGTGTCACAAACTTGTTGCCAGTTTGTAGATCGACGAACACGACGTCGCGGTATTCTGGGTGGATGCCATCTTTCATTAGAAGTCCTTAGGTTTGGGCGGGTCGCCAGCCAACATCAGTTTGCACAGTTGTTTAAAAACAAGTGAATGAGAACACGTATTTTAAAACAGGGAAGTGTTTGAAATTTTGGCCACGTATCCTGAGTCAAGCCCACAATTCTACAGGGAATGAAGAGGTTTTGCAAAGCGATAATGCTATTCTTGCAATGGGCGATCGGCAAAAAATGTCTTTTTAAACAAAGCCTTGGGAGAATACGTTGTCTGTCAGGCATGAAATCCCCACTATTTCTGAAAGTGGCGGTGTCCGATACCTACACTTCGGGTCAGAGTGGGTGCAAGGCGCAATGTGGGTAGATCGTCCGGCGGAGCTTGTGCTGGAGTACACCGCGCAAATGATGGCCTGGTTGGTCTTCCTTGAGCCGGCACGCCCTCAGACTTTAGGACTCTTTGGGCTTGGAGCGGGTTCTCTGGTTCGCTTTTGTCTTAAGCACACCTCTCACCCACTGCGGGTCGTCGAGCACAATCCACTAGTGACTTCCGCTTGCGAGATGTATTTCAAGCTTCCTCGACCAGCCCGCCTGACCGTTCAGCATCAAGATGCCGGCATGTGGGTTCAGGCAAGCGAAAACTGGGGGCTGTGCGGTGCACTGATGGTCGATGTGTACGACGGCCAGGCACAAGGACCGGTTAGGGATTCCTTGGCCTTCTATAAGGGTTGCCGCGCGTCGTTGGCCGACATTGGCGTGCTGAGTGTGAACTTATTCGGAGCCCATGCGAGTTTCGCACGTAATATTCGCAATATTAGTCAGGCCTTTGAGGGTCGTATTTTGACGCTGCCGCAAATCGATGCAGGTAATCAAGTCGTCTTGGCATTCAAAGGCCCTCCGATCGCGGTGGGTGTTGAACAACTTTTGGCGCGCGCGGAGTCTGTGGAGTCCAAGTTTGGCTTGCCGGCAAAAAAATGGGTACGCTCGATGATGGGTCGGTTACAAGACGGCATTCTGGCGATTTGAATGAACATGCACCTCAACTTTTTCTCAGGATGGATGACAAGCGTGTTGTTGTGCGTTGTGATGGGCTTTTCGTCTGCCGCGGCAATGGCTCAGACGAAATCCTTGGTGATTCTGACGCTTGAAGACAGCGAGACCACGGATGAAATGCGTACAGGTATCCGGGATGTGCTCAAGGCGGCGGGACTTCAAGAAGGCCGTCAGTACAAAGTGCAGACTGCAAACGCGCAAGGCAGCCCGGAAATGGCGGCTAAACAGGCTCTCGAGCTGATACGTGGGAAGCCTGATGTGATTCTGGCCCTCTCTCAGCCCAGCGCGCAGGCTGCTGCTGCGCACACCACAACGATGCCGATCATTTTTGTTGGGGTGACCGATCCCGTTGAAGCAGGTTTGGTCTCGGGGTGGGGCGCGTCGGGTACGAACATCACAGGGGTGTCAGATGCGCTGACGCTTGGCCGACGTGTGCCACTGATTCGACAAATTGTTCCTGCGGCAAAACGAGTGGGTGTCATCTACAACGCGACGGATACGGCTTCTGTCGCTCAGGTGCGAGAGTTTCAAACCCTTCTGGGTGAAGCGGGCTTAGTGATGGTCGAGGCGACGGCGACTCGGTCGGTGGAAGTCGCCTCAGCTGCGCGTAGCATGGTGGGTAAGGTCGATTTGATTTATACGCTCGGGGATAGCACGGTGCTCAAGGCGTATGCGCAGCTGGTGGCCACTGCGAACCAGACCCGTACCCCGCTGCTCGCCTCGGACGTTGCGCAAGTTAAGGAAGGTGCGGTCGCAGCAGTAGACATTACAGGACGAGACCTGGGTCTAGCAGCCGGGCGACTGACGCTGCGGGTGTTGCGCGGTGTCAAACCAGGCACGATCCCGATCGAGGTCATGCTCAAGCCGCCGGTATACTTAAATGCGCAGGCAGCGCAACGTCAGGGTGTTGTGTTGTCTGACGCGCTCCTGAAGAGCGCGAGCCAAGTACTGAAGTAGCGCTGAGCGTGATAATCTGCAAACAGGATAACTGGTCGAACCCATTTAGGCGGCCGCAGCTTAAGGAGCACAAGAAACCATGATTGATTTAGGCGTCAATATTGATCACGTCGCAACCTTGCGTCAGCAGAGACACACCATCTATCCTGATCCGATAGCGGCGGCCTTGCGAGCCGAGGACGCGGGTGCCGATCTGATTACCTTGCATTTGCGCGAAGACCGCCGTCATATTCAAGATGCGGATGTATTTGCTTTAAGGCCTTTGTTGCGTACCCGAATGAATCTCGAATGTGCGATCACCTCAGAGATGTTGGCGATCGCTTGTAAAGTCGTGCCACAGGATGTGTGCCTTGTACCCGAAAAACGAACCGAGCTCACCACTGAGGGTGGCCTTGATGTCGTGTCGGGGCGCGGCGCAGTGAAAGCGGCGGTTGATCAATTACAGTCTCACGGCATTCGGGTTTCGCTCTTTATTGATCCTGATCCTATTCAAATTCAGGCGGCAGTAGATGTTGGGGCGAGCGTCATTGAACTGCATACCGGCGCGTATGCAGAAGCGCCCAACGCAGTGGTCGTTGAGCATGAGTTGTCTCGTCTGACAGCTGCGCTTGCTTTGGCCATAAAGCTTGGAGTACGTATAAATGCAGGGCATGGGCTGCATCTCGGAAATGTGGACGCGATCGCAGCATTACCAGGACTTGCAGAGCTTAATATTGGTCATGCGATTGTTGCACAAGCAGTTTTCGATGGTTGGGAGCCAACCATACGTAACTTCAAGGCGCGTATGGTGCAAGCGTGTCTTCAGGCGCAGCGCGCCGGTGCGACGTCAGCCGCTACGCGTTAATCAGGAGCGCTCGTGTCTGCGATTGCCGGGATTGGTACGGATTTGATCAAGATGTCGCGTATTGAGCAGGCATGGTTACGACATCCTGAGCGGTTTCCAAAAAAAATTCTGGGTGTCGATGAGTTACGTGTGTTCAAAGCCCGTGCAGCGCGTGATCGCTTGCGTGGCGTTCGCTATCTCGCGACGCGGTTCGCAGCCAAAGAGGCTTTCTCCAAGGCGGTAGGGTTGGGGATGCGCAGCCCGATGTGGTGGACGCGTATGCAGACGCTCAACGCGGCAGGTGGACGGCCGATTGTTGTCTTGGCTGAGCCCCTGGCGAGTTGGTACGCTGAGCGTTTTGGTGTGGCTCACGTGTCGTTGACCGATGAGTCTGAATACGGCGCAGCCTACGTTGTCGTTGAATCACGCGGCAATCTTGACACCTCTTTAACTTCCCTTAAAGATTAATTTTTTTGAAAGGCTAATTTTTCGATGATCTCTACACCGATCCAGCGTGCACAAACGACGAGTCTTGGCCCTCTTATGGTCGATGTCCACGGCTATGTGCTGACGGCAGCCGAGAAAAAGCGTTTGCAAAACCCCTTGGTCGGAGGCGTGATTCTTTTTGCCCACAACTATAAAGATCGCGCCCAGCTCACCGCTTTAACGCGCAGTATTCATGCGTTGCGCAGTCCAGCCTTACTGATCGCAGTCGATCATGAGGGTGGGCGCGTGCAGCGCTTTCGGTCAGACGGTTTCACGACGCTCCCAGCGATGCGTAAGCTGGGTGAACTCTGGATGACTCAGCCTCTCGTCGCGATGCGTAGCGCGACAGATGTGGGCTATGTGCTAGCTGCGGAGTTACGCGCTTGCGGAGTCGACTTGAGTTTCACCCCGGTACTTGATCTGGACTACGGCGAAAGTAATGTGATCGGTGATCGTTCGTTTCATCGTGATCCACGTGTCGTGGCCATGCTGGCGAGGGCGCTCGCACAAGGTTTGTCGTTTGCGGGGATGTCGTCCTGCGGTAAACACTTCCCAGGGCATGGTGCGGTCAGAGCAGATTCGCACCATGAAATCCCGCTCGATCACCGTTCGCTCAAGCAGATTATGGCCGAGGACGCAGCACCCTACGATTGGTTGGGTCATCAAGTAATTACCTCTGTGATGCCAGCGCATGTGATTTACACCAAGGTAGATTCTAAGCCAGCGGGTTTTTCTGCGAAATGGATTCAAGAAATTTTGCGCACCAAATTGAAATACGATGGTGTAGTCTTTTCCGATGATCTCACCATGGAAGGAGCCGCTGTCGCGGGAGATATTCTTGCGCGCGCCGAGGCGGCCTTGCAGGCCGGATGCGATATGGCGTTAGTGTGTAATCGTCCTGATCTGGCCGATGAGTTGCTCGGTCGATTGCGCTGGAAATCAAAAGCACTTTCTGTTGCACGCATTCAACGCTTGATGTCAGCATCCGCTGCGCCCGACTGGAAGGCACTACAGCGTCTGCCCGCTTACCAGCAGGCGCTTGCTTCAGTACGTATGCTCAATGAGCGAAGCTGAACCCAGCGCGTTCGATATCAAGGCCTATTTGGCGAAACTGCCGCATTTGCCCGGTGTGTATCGCCACATCGATGCATCCGACGAGGTGCTCTATGTAGGCAAGGCACGCGATCTCAAGAAACGGGTTGCATCTTATTTTCAGAAGACACCATCGAGTCCCCGTATCGGTCACATGGTGGCACGCGTCGTGCGCATTGAAGTGACCGTCACGCGCTCAGAGGCCGAGGCCTTGATTCTTGAAAACAATCTCATCAAGACGCTGCGTCCACGTTACAACATTTTATTTCGTGACGATAAGTCCTACCCGTACTTAATGCTCTCAGGGCATGCCTCTCCCCGTGTTGCGTACTATCGGGGTTCGACACAAAAGAAGGGGCAATTTTTCGGTCCCTATCCCAACGCCTGGGCCGTACGCGAGACGATCCAAATC
>CAMBPA010000057.1 GCA_945869355.1 Bordetella parapertussis | reverse complement strand
GTTCGCGATAAGCCCGTCTCTTCTTCGGTCTCACGCAAGGCCGTTGCGCGCACATCAATGTCACTTGCCTCAACGCGCCCGCCGGGAAAACTGATTTGTCCGGCATGGTCATTCAAATGCGCCGTGCGTTGGGTCAGCAGGACCGTCATACCATCGGGGCGCATCACAATAGGAACGAGCACGGCGGCCTCAACGGGCGTGCCTTCACGACCCGGTGCTCTGCGCAGGGACTCATCGGGAATATTTAAAGGACGTTGGATAGAACCAGCCAATACCTGCTTAATCCACGCGGGGGTAAGAAACTTCTCGGGTACAGACCCAAACGGCAGTTCCGATGGCACCCAAGGCTGAGTCATCGGATCAAACGACGGGCGCACCGGTGCACGTCTTGAACGTATTGCGTCAGGTTTGTCAGCGGCCATAAGCGCCTATTAAGCGTAAGGGTAAGACTGGAAAACTAAAAAGCACCCGAAGGTGCTTTTTTAGTTTATGTTGCAGAATTAGGCTACAACAGTTTTACGGACAAGCTTCTCTTTAATACGCGCCGACTTGCCAGAGCGATCACGCAAGTAGTAAAGCTTGGCGCGGCGTACGTCGCCACGACGCTTAACTTCAATGCTTGCGATTTGCGGTGAGTACAGTTGGAATGTACGCTCGACTGCTTCGCCAGAAGAAATTTTGCGAACAGTGAACGCTGAATTCAAACCACGATTGCGACGTGCAATGACAACGCCTTCGAATGCCTGCGCACGCTTGCGTGCGCCTTCGACAACGTTGACGCTCACGATGAGGGTGTCACCAGGTCCGAATTCTGGGTGGGGCTTGCCGCCAGTGAGGCGAGCAATTTCTTCTTGCTCAAGAATAGCGATTAGGTTCATTTGAACTCCAAATCATCGTGCTCTCGGTTGATCTTATTTTGATCGATGTTGTGTGGAACCTGACCTATTCAGGCACCGCGACCGGGCAGAGGATGCATTAACAAAGCCAGTGATTCTACAACATATTTTATATTTCTGCCGATCTGGTCCCCTAACAACAGACCGAGGCGATCCAAGCTAATCTAGGGGTTAGATCACCTTTTATTCAAAAAATACGACACATGAGCGCTTCGGCCCTATTGTTAGTGATCGCTGCGGCGATTGCCCACGCCGCTTGGAATCTGCTGGCGAAACGAGCTGCCCATGTTGGATCTCCGTTTGTATTTGCCTATGGGCTTTGCTGCACGATTGTCTATGCGCCCTGGGTGGTCTGGATACTCATCTTTGAACAAAACGAGTGGAGCTGGCTCATTGTTGGGTGCATTGTGCTGTCAGGAGCCCTTCACCTGGCGTATAGCCTTTGCCTGCAGCGGGGCTATCAATTAGCAGACTTGTCGGTCGTCTACCCGATTGCGAGGGGTACGGGGCCCTTTTTATCGACGATTGGTGCCTTACTTTTTATGCACGAGCCTGCAAGCATCGCAGGGGTGGGCGGTATGCTCTGTGTGGTGTTGGGTGTCATGCTGATCGCCACCCAAGGTCAAATTCGCAGACTGCTGCAGCCTGCGGCAATGGTCGGTGTACGCTGGGGCGCGCTTGTCGGGATATTTATCGCTGCCTATACCCTAGTGGATGCCTACGGCGTCAAAACGCTCGCGATTGCCCCAGTTTTATTTGATTGGGCAACCAGCGCATCACGCACTTTGATTATGCTGCCACACACGGCCCGTCATCCCAAAAAAGCCTGGGAAGCGATGCGTGGGCACTGGCACCTTGCTTGGGCGATCGGCGTGCTGTCGCCACTGGGCTATATCTTGGTGTTATACGCCCTGCGAGACGGAGCCCCAGTCAGTCTGGTAGCCCCTGCCCGCGAAATGTCGATGTTGCTCGTGACCGTGGCTGGATTATATTTACTACGGGAGCCCGTTGGCTGGGGACGCCTACTCGGGTGTTGTAGTATCGCTGTTGGAGTCGTGCTGCTTGCGTCGAGTTAAGCCAGAATACAGTTGCTAAGAACTCAGTGGCGGCTAGAAGCCGGCAGCGCTTCCCACCCACATAAACGCAGGGATCATTGCCCCCCAGAAGGCCAGCAGAAAGACATCTGCGACTTTGCTTTTAAGGCTTGGTGATTGGCTATGTGCAGCGACAAAGCTTGGGGAGTAGTTGTGGCGAACTTCGCGAGTCATGGTGGGGCTCCTGAAATGTTGTGCGACGAGTTGTGCGTATAAACAGTACTGTACAACTATACAGCACTGTTTGCAAACACAGTTTTATGAATTGCAGGGTTTTTGCAACAACCTATGCTATTTTTCTGCTGAGACATTTCTTTTCACTGCAATTAAACTCAATAAAACTTAGATATACCATGCGCACATTCACCTCGAGTCACGCCCTCTTCCAAGTATTTTCCGATCACGGTTTGGACCGTATTTTTTTAGTACCAGGCGAAAGTTACCTAGGGCTATTAGACGCAGTGGTTGATTTCCCGCAGATCGATGTCGTGACCTGTCGCCATGAAAGCGGTGCGGGCTATATGGCTGTCGCAGACGGTCGCCTCACGCGCAAACCTGGTGTAGCACTCGTTAGCCGAGGACCCGGCGCTTCAAACGCCGCTATCGCCGTTCACACTGCGCAACAAGATGCGGTGCCGATGATTCTGATTGTTGGACAGATTGCTGCGCGCGACTTACGCCGAGAGGCGTTTCAAGAGATCGACTACCAAAAGATGTTTGGCTCTATCGCAAAATGGGTCTTTGAATGTCAAACACCCGAGCAAATCGGCGAGGCCGCGTTCAAAGCCGTGCGCATGGCCACCTCAGGCGTACCCGGCCCAGTCGTCTTGGTAATCCCTGAAGACATTCAGCAGCAGTCTGTTGAAAAACCTGCGCTACATCACCACGCACAGATCTTTGGACTGCCCGATGCCGCGACGATGGCTGAGATCACCACGCGTTTGAGTCAGGCTAAACGCCCCCTCGCTATTGTGGGCGGCTGCTTCGACTGCCCAGGCGGACGCGAAGCCTTAAGCGCCTTTATTCACCATTGGCAGCTACCGACCATGGCGTCGTTCCGACGTCACGACATCTTCGCCAATGACGATCCTCTTTTCGTTGGGGACTTGGGTCTTTCCAACCCTGCGGCCCAAATGGCTACGCTGCAGCAAAGTGACTTCATTTTGGCCTTAGGCACCCGCCTGGGTGACATCACCACACAAAACTTTACCTTCCCACGCTATGCACAAGCGCCGCAAACGCTGTTGCACTGCTACCCCGACTCACGCATCATCAACTGGGATACCGTTGCCGACTTTCCTCTGGTCTGCGATCCCGTGGGCTTGGTGTTCGCATTAAGCAAAGCGCAAGCACCCAAGCCCGATGCGGGGCGCCAAGAGTGGCTCGCGGGCTTACGTCAACACGCACAAAAATGGGCCGCGTGGCCGACTCGCGTTCCCAAACAAGGCGTTAACTTTACCGAGGTCGTACACGCTTTGATGGATCGCGCCCCTCTGGACACAACCATCTGTTTGGATGCGGGCACCTTTGCCGCTCCCGTGTACCGACATTTCACCTTCAGGACGGGACAACGCTTAATGGCGCCGCTGGCCGGCGCCATGGGCTACGGCACGCCTGCCGCCCTCGCCTGCGCATTGCGCGAACCCACACGCACGACGATTTGCATAGTGGGTGACGGTGGGTTCTTGATGACCGGCAACGAGATGATTCTTGCCGTAGAACGCAAACTACCCATCATCTTCATTTTGTCGAACAACGCAAGCTACGGATCAATCCGTCTGCACCAAGAGCATGGTTACCCAGGACGCGTCAGTGGGACGAGTCTATTCAATCCCGACTTTGTTAGTTTGGCCACGAGCTTTGGGATGCAGTCTGCCCGCATTACCGACAAAAATGAAATCGATGGTGTGATTCAGGCGGCGCTTGACCAACGCGCGCCCATCCTGATCGAAGTCAACACTAGTCTGGACGCCATCCTGCCCTAAACACTTCTGACGCGATTACTGCTGCAAGGCTGAGCGACTAAGCACATCATCAATCGTCGCACCTTGCAGCATCGCAGAACTCAGTGCTTGCACGCGGGGCAATATCGCCCCCGCATAGAACACGGCTGTTGCAAATTTATCTTGAGCGAAACGCTCGTCAACACCATGACGTTGGGCCTCAGCGCATACCAGCGCTGCGCGCGCCAAGTGCCATCCGCCTAGGACGTAGCCCGTCAACATCAGGTAGGGCACACTCCCCGCATACACCGCACGAATATTTTCTTTTGCCTGATCAAGCAGATACTGAATCGCATGCTCATAGGCATCTGCCGCGAGTGATAGCTGCTCAGCAATCAGCTTAAGCCCGGCATGCTCAGCTATTGCAGCCCGCTGCGCAGCTGCTGTCACCTGCTCGACTGAACTGCGAATCTCTGCGAGTAACGAGCGCGCTTGCGCACCGCCATCACGCAAGGTCTTACGCCCCACCAAGTCATTCGCTTGAATGGCGGTTGTTCCTTCGTAAATCGTCAGAATGCGCGCATCACGATAAAACTGTGCGGCGCCCGTTTCCTCAATGAAGCCCATACCGCCGTGCACTTGCACACCGAGCGAACTGACCTCTAGTGAGCACTCCGTTGAGAAGCCCTTCACAACAGGAACAAGATAGTCGTAGAGCGCCTGAGTACGCTGTCGTATCTGCGTATCAGGATGCTCGACGCTTAAATCATCGGCCACCGCAGCAGCGCAGGCAATCGCGCGCGCGGCTTGGGTCAGTGCGCGCATCGTCGACAACATTCGCTGCACATCTGGATGCTGCACAATGGCGACAGGCCCCGCGGAACCTTCTATCGCGCGGCTCTGCACACGATCTCGGGCATATGCAAGCGCCTTTTGCGTCGCCGCCTCACTGACACCAATGCCTTGCACGCCGACTGCAAAACGCGCAGCGTTCATCATAATGAACATGTACTCCAGCCCGCGATTTTCTTGCCCAACAAGCGTTCCAACCGCACCACTTCCAACATCTCCTTTCTGGTCACCAAACAACAACACGGCTGTCGGACTGCTGTGAATCCCCAGTTTGTGCTCGATTGACGCACACCACACATCATTGCGCGCACCGAGTGAACCATCTGCATTCACGAGATACTTTGGCACGACAAATAACGACAAGCCTTTGACGCCGGGAGGCGCATCAGCGGTACGCGCCAATACCAGGTGAATGATGTTCTCAGCCAGATCATGCTCGCCATAGGTGATGTATATCTTTTGACCAAACAAACGATACGTTCCATCGGCCTGCGGTTGCGCGCGCGTATTGACCATCGACAAGTCAGAACCCGCCTGTGATTCAGTCAGGTTCATCGTCCCCGTCCACTTGCCAGTAACTAACGGTTCAATATACGTTTTCTTCTGTTGCTCTGTTCCACTCAACAAAAGTGCTTCGATCACACCATCCGTCAACAAAGGACACAACGAAAAAGCGACGTTAGCCGCGTATAGATTTTCAGTCGTCGCTGTCGCAAGGACTTTGGGTAGGCCTTGTCCACCCCACTGCTGCGGGTGACGCAAGCCTTGCCAACCGCCTTGCGTAAAGTGTTCAAACGCCTGATGGAAAGCTGCAGGCATCTTCACCACACCATTCTGGCAAACCGGGGGCTGACAATCGCCGATCCGATTAGTCGGAGCGATAACCTCTTCGGTAAATGTTGCGTTTTCCTCTAGTACGGCATCGATCAAGTCGAACTGCGCTTCAGCAAAGACAGGGAGTGTCAATAGTTGCGGCAACCCAGACAAGTGTTTAAACACAAACTGAAAATCTTCAACTGGGGCACGAAACGTCATGTTTGATCAACCGTAGAGGTAAAAAAATCCCGTCAGGACAGACGGGATTTTAATGCTACTGAGTCAAAATTAGTTCTATTAAAGGGTAGTGACTAACTCTGGAACAGCCTGAAACAAGTCAGCGACCAAGCCATAATCTGCCACACCAAAAATCGGGGCTTCAGCGTCTTTGTTCACGGCCACAATGACTTTAGAGTCTTTCATACCAGCCAAGTGCTGTATCGCACCCGAAATACCAATCGCCACATAAAGCTGGGGGGCAACGATCTTACCGGTTTGACCGACCTGCCAGTCGTTTGGCGCATAGCCCGCATCGACCGCAGCACGTGAGGCGCCAAGCGCTGCACCTAGCTTATCGGCAAGGGGATCCAGAATCTTGAAGTTTTCTGCGCTGCCCATGCCACGACCACCCGAGACCACAACTTTTGCACCGGCTAATTCAGGACGATCGCTCTTGGCCACTTCGCGGCTCACGAAGGTCGACAGGCCTGCGCCGGCGGCTGCGGCAATTACTTCGACTGCTGCGCTACCTGATTCAGCCACTGCATCAAAGCCAGTTGTACGAACCGTAATTACTTTTGTAACGTCCGTTGACTGCACCGTTGCAACCGCATTGCCAGCGTAGATTGCGCGCTGGAACGTATCGGCAGAGTCAACGGCCTGGATCTCGGAAATCTGTGCAACATCCAGACGCGCCGCAACACGAGGGGCGACGTTCTTGCCCGAGGCCGTTGCAGCAAACAAAATATGGCTATAGGCTGGAGCGAGCGCCAAGACCTGCTCAGCGACGTTCTCAGCCAGTGCATCGGCCAAAGCCGGCGATTCGGCCAGTAAGACCTTCGAGACACCGGCGAGTTTCGCTGCGTGGTCCGCTACGACACGGGCATTCACACCCGCCACCAGCACATGGATATCGCCACCGATTTCAGTCGCCGCGGCGACAACGTTGTGCGTGGCACCCTTGAGTTGAACATTATCGTGTTCAGCAATGACAAGTATCGACATAATCAAATCACCTTAGCTTCGTTTTTGAGTTTATCAACCAGTGCCGCAACATCTGGCACTTTGACACCAGCAGACCGGCCAGCTGGCTCACAGACTTTAACTGTCTTGAGGCGCGGCGCAACATCCACACCCAGATCTTCAGGGGTGAAGGTATCGAGCTGTTTTTTCTTCGCCTTCATGATGTTGGGTAACGTCACGTAGCGTGGCTCATTTAAGCGCAGATCGGTTGTGACGATCGCGGGTAACTTCAGATCAATGGTCTCAAGCCCCCCATCCACTTCGCGCGTGACGCGCGCAATGCCGTCGAGCAACTCGATCTTGCTCGCAAAGGTGGCCTGCGACCAACCCAACAACGCAGCCAACATCTGACCTGTCTGGTTCGCGTCATCATCAATCGCCTGCTTACCCAAAATCATCAGCTGTGGCTGTTCTTTTTCAGCAAGCGCCTTGAGTAATTTAGCGACAGCGAGTGGCTGAAGCTCAGCATCTGTCTGTACCAAAATGCCACGGTCTGCACCGATCGCCATCGCGGTACGCAGTGTTTCTTGGCACTGAGCCACGCCACACGACACGGCAACCACCTCGGTGACAGCACCTTTTTCTTTCAAGCGCGTCGCTTCTTCGACCGCGATTTCATCAAAAGGATTCATCGACATTTTGACGTTTGCGATATCGACACCCGACTGGTCCGACTTGACGCGTACTTTGACGTTGTAGTCCACGACGCGTTTTACAGGCACAAGCACCTTCATCCAGCGATCTCCAGAGATAAAAAACAGCTC
>CAMBPA010000056.1 GCA_945869355.1 Bordetella parapertussis | reverse complement strand
TGTGCCTAGTTGGCCCGATGGGTAGCCTAGGCATTGGGCAACTTGTTGATATGTTCGATCATGCGTTGGCGCATGGCTTCGTCTGGCGGTCGACCAATGCCTCCACCGATATTGTCTGCCGTGTTTGCGGCACGACTTGTTGCTGGAGTGATGCAGGTGACGGTTGGATGGCTCGCGACGAATTTGAGAAAGAATTGCGCCCAGGTTGTTGCGTCAATTCCTTTGCCCGTTCAGGCGCTTGCTGTCCTTTGACACGCGCCCAAAGTCGTGCCCGACCGAAGGGGGCGTAGACAAGCACTGCGACACCACGCTCCTTGGCAAGAGGCAAAATAGTTTTTCTGCGAACAGGTCGTCAATCGCTTCGATTCATCGCGGCGCACATTGGTGAAGGTTTGCAAGAGTGAGGTCATGCGATAGCCTAGAAGGCCTAATTGGTGGTGGGGTGGGGCAATTAGTGACCGAGTCGATATTACCGACTTACATTACAAGGCGCGAGAAGTTCTTCGATAAGCCCCAAGAACAAAGCAGACCTTAGTGCTTGCCGGGTCGGTTGATGAAACCCGTAAAATCTCAACATCTAATAGAGAGGTCCGTCTTGTCTTTAGCTCCTACCATTGAACGTGAAGAAATCCATACGCGGCATATCACGATGCGTGCTTATCGCCGAGCAGATGGTTTGTTTGACATCGAGGGTCGCGTTGAGGATTCCAAGCCCGTCCCCTTCATGGCGCCGCTAGCGACGGCTGAAAAGCCGGCCGGTGAGCACATTCATGATATCTGGGTCCGCTTGGTGATTGATGATGAGTTTCTTATTCACGATGTCGCGGCGTCGTCCGATGCCACGCCTTTTGGTGTGTGCAAAGAGGCGCCCGCGACCCTCATAAAGTTGAAAGGTGAGCGGATTGGTGCGGGCTGGAACAAGATCGTTCGTGGTCACCTGAAAGGTGCTGCAGGGTGCACGCACATGATGGAATTGCTCGGGCCGATCGCTACGGCTGCCTACCAAGCCTTGTGGCCCTTCATCCGTTCGCGTCCCGAACCCGTCGATGCGAATGGCCGTCCGCTAAAGGTAGATAGCTGTTACGCCTACGCGAGCCATACCCACGTCATTAAGCAGATGTGGCCACAGCATTACACAGGTCCAGACAAGAGCTAATCCTCTTTACAGGTTGTTGTTTCGTGGACTGACAATGCTTCTCGGGCCTCACCCTAGGTCTGGATGCCGTGCCTGCGAATCCTTCGGAGTAAGTTCTTCGATTATCGCTCAATCTGCCCAAGCTATACTCAAACGCATGTGTAAAAAGAGACGGTTCGGGTCTCTGCTTAGAAAACTGGAGAATTGAGATGCGATCCCTGCTATTTGTGCCTGCAGATAGTTCGCGCAAGCTTGAGAAGTCTTTGCAAAGCGGCGCAGATGTTCTGATCTTTGATCTTGAAGATGCCGTCTCGATGGCGCGCAAACAAGACGGTCGTGAGGAGTTGGTTAAGTTCTTGACACACACCAAGCAAAGCAAGATTGCAACGCCAAAGCTGTATGTTCGTGTGAATGCTCTTGGTACAGGCATGACGCTTGCGGATCTCGCAGCGGTCATGCGCTGTCGGCCCGACGGTGTTGTATTGCCTAAAGCGAGTGGCGCCAAAGACCTTGCTGTGCTCTGCGCGTATCTTGAAACGTTCGAGCATCTGTATCCGCAAGGTAGTGACTTGACTTCAATCATCGCAATCGTGACAGAGAATGCCGAGTCTCTGGCGGGCCTAAACGAATATCGGGGTGCTACGCCGCGTCTCGCGGGCATGATGTGGGGTGCTGAAGATCTGTCGGGTGATATCGGTGCCTTAACGAATAAGGAAGAGGATGGCTCGGGCGAATGGACCTCCCCTTTTAATCTAGTACGCTCGCTTTGTCTGTTTGCTGCGACCGCTGCCGGTGTGCCTGCCATCGACACGGTGCCGACGGTGATTAATGACGCCGAAGCGCTGACACGCGAAACGCGTCGCGCCTACCGTGATGGCTTCTCTGCCAAGGCTGCGATTCATCCCGGCCAAGTGCCGGTGATTAATCAGGCGATGACGCCTGATGCGGCCACGCAGGACTGGGCGCAAAAAGTAGTGGCGGCGTTTGCAAGTAGCGGTAAGGTTGGCGTGGCGACGTTAGACGGAAAAATGTTGGATATGCCGCATCTGCGGTTAGCTAAAAAAATTATTGCAGCGGCACAGTTAGCGTAAGTATCAAGATGACGGTTCAAGAGGTCGTTAAATAATGAGTGGTCCACTGAAAGGTATACGCGTAGTTGACATGACTGCGATATTGATGGGCCCGTATGCGGCCCAGCTATTGGGTGATATGGGGGCGGATGTTATTAAAGTTGAATCGCCCTCAGGTGATATGGTCCGCGACGTCGGACCGATGCAGCACCCTCGGATGGGGTCGCTGTACTTGCATGTCAACCGCAGCAAGCGCGGCATGGTGTTGGATGTGAAGCAAGCGGACGGGCTAGAAGCAATTAAAAAGCTCATCGCGACGGCGGATATCCTGCTCTATAACGTACGTCCGCAAGCGATGGCGCGGCTGGGACTCGGTTACGACGAAGTCAAAAAAATTAATCCCCGTATTTTGTATGCGGGTACCTTCGGCTTTGGTCAAGACGGTCCGTATGGACATAAGCCGGCCTTCGATGATTTGATTCAGGGGGCGATTGGTTTGCCGTCGCTCATTAAACAGGCAGGTTCTGATGTGCCGCGCTATGTTCCATCCAATTTGGTGGATCGCACGGTTGGTTTGTATGCGGTAACCTCATTGTGTGCCGCGCTCTACCATCGCGAAAAGACGGGCGTGGGCCAGCGGATCGACATCCCGATGTTTGAGACGATGATTAGCCATCTGTTGAGTGATCACATTGGCGGAGAAACCTTTGATCCGCCCAACGGCCCGCCTGGCTATCCACGATTGCTGGCCTCAGAGCGTCGCCCCTACAAGACGGCTGACGGCTATGTGTGCGCGGTGATTTATAACGATAAGCAATGGGCATCGTTTTTTAATGCAATCGGCAAGTCCGAGATTTTTGAAACGGATGAAAGATTCAAGAGTTTGAGTGTTCGCACGCAACACATCAATGATTTACAGGGATTGGTTGCCAAAATCTTTGTGGAGCGCACGACCGAGGAGTGGCTCAAGCTCTTGGAGGTCGCAGACATCCCGACGATGCCTTTGCACACGCTTGAGACGATTTTTGATGATCCTCACTTGAATGCCATTGAGTTTTTCAAATGGAAGGAACATCCGACGGAAGGGCGTATTCGTATGGTCGACGTGCCGACGACTTGGACAGAGAGCCAACCCGAACATGGACGTCACGCACCACGCTTAGGCGAACACAGTATTGAAGTGCTCCGTGAGCTAGGATATTCAGAGCAAAAAATCGCCGACATGGTGCGTCAGGGCGTCACACTAATACCGGGCTCAACATAGCATTCGAACAGCGCATTGATATTGAGGTGTAGTGATGGACTTTTCATTATCGCAAGAGCAAGAGACTATCCGTGAGGCGATCGCGAAGATTTGCGAACGCTTCGATGACCAGTATTGGCTTGAGAAAGACAAGCACGGCGGTTTTCCTGCCGACTTTCATCAAGCACTCGCTAAGGATGGTTGGCTAGGGATTTGTATTCCTGAGGTCTACGGTGGTTCAGGGCTTGGTATTACCGAAGCGGCCATCATGATGCAGACAATCAGTGAGTCGGGTGCAGGCATGAGCGGCGCCTCGGCAGTGCACATGAATATCTTTGGCTTGAATCCTGTCGTGCCGTTTGGGTCCGAAGAGCAAAAGAAACGTATGTTGCCGCCTCTGGTAGCAGGCACAGAGCGCGCGTGTTTTGCGGTCACTGAACCCAATACTGGCTTGAATACTACGCAGTTAAAGGTCAAAGCCGAACGTGCCGGTGATCACTATGTGTTGAGCGGAACAAAGGTTTGGATCTCAACGGCGCAGGTTGCAGAGAAGATGTTGATCCTCGCCCGTACGACGCCGCTTGAGGAAGTAAAAAAACATACCGATGGATTGAGTCTGTTTTATACGAACTTTGATCGCAATTTTATTAAAGTCCATGAGATTGAAAAAATGGGTCGTAAGGCCGTTGATTCAAACGAGCTATTTATCGACGGCTTAAAAGTCCCCGTAGCGGATCGCATTGGCGAGGAGGGCAAAGGCTTTCATTACATCATGCATGGTATGAATGCCGAGCGCATCTTGATCGCTGCCGAAGGCGTCGGCCTGGGAAAAGTGGCACTCAAGCGTGCCACAAACTACGCAAAAGAGCGCGTAGTGTTTGATCGTCCCATTGGACAAAATCAAGGTATCCAACATCCGCTGGCAGCCTGCTGGATGGAGCTCGAGGCAGCCAACCTCATGGTGATGCTGGCAGCAACGCTCTTCGATAAAGGTGAGTCTTGTGGTGCCCAAGCGAACGCTGCCAAATACTTGGCGGGAGAGGCCGGTTTTAATGCCTGCCAGACTGCGGTGATGACGCACGGTGGCTTCGGCTACGCCAAGGAATATCACGTTGAGCGCTATTTGCGTGAAGTCTTGATCACTCGTATCGCACCCGTCAGTCCGCAGTTGGTGTTGTGCTTTATCGCCGAGCGCGTGCTTGGCTTGCCCAAGTCTTATTAGGAGAGTTCTATGGCCGGTCTGTATTTTGAAGAGTTCGAGGTGGGTCAGCTGTTTAAACATTCCATGACTCGCACGGTCACTGAGATGGACAATGTCCTGTTCTCGACCCTCACCATGAACCCCCAGCCCTTGCACCTAGACAAAGAGTTTGCCTCGAAGACAGAGTTTGGCCAGATCTTAGTCAATAGTTTATTTACCTTGGGCCTGGTGATCGGGATCACGGTGGGTGAGACGACGTTAGGTACGACCATTGCGAACCTAGGAATGGCGGATACGCGCTTTCCGCATCCGGTCTTTTATGGCGACACGATTCGTGTGGAGACCACGATCGTATCCAAGCGCTTGAGTAAATCGCGTAGCGACGCGGGGATTGTGGAGTTTGAACACCGTGGGATCAATCAGCGCGATGAAATCGTTTGTATCTGTCGTCGTTCTGGCTTGATGAAGTGTCGCCCCGCATGATCGAGCAACGCCCATCCGATGCCCGGATGGCGGTGATCGTGCTGTTGATTTGCTTTTTATTCAACATGCTTGGTCGCGGAGTAGGTGACGCGTATGTCACCTTTTTACTCCCGCTTGAAAAGGACTTTGGCTGGACACGCTCTGAACTGACGAGCGTGTATTCGATCTACATGATCGCCAACGGATTGTCTGCACCCTTTATTGGCATGTTGTTTGATCGCCGAGGCCCGCGTTTCGTCTATTTGTTGGGTTTGCTCTGCTTGGGTATCGGGTATCTGCTCGCTGGCAACTTGACGCAGCTTTGGCAGTTTCATCTATGCGTGGGTATTGCGGGTGGAATTGGGGTGGGTGCACTAGGGATGGTCCCTTCAGCGAGTTTGATTAGTCGCTGGTTTCCTCACAACACCAGCACTGCCATCGGGATTGCGTATGCCGGTTTTGGTGCTGGCACGCTCGTCATTGTGCCTTTCGCTCAATATCTGAATGAGGTGATTGGTTGGCGTAACGCTTATTACACCTTAGGGGGAATTTTAATTGGGTTGTTGCCCTTGGTGTTGGCGTTGCCTTGGAAAGTCATTAGGGCAGGGCGACCAGTTGGATCAGAGGCTGTGAAGCCCACTGATTCTGTTGTGCCGGCTCTCTCGACATCACTCTCAGAGTCGCCATTACTCGATGCGATCAAGACAACAGGTTTTTGGGCCTTGGCCCAAGCCTTCTTTTTTACGTCGGTCGTCGTCTATACGGTGATTGTGCAGATTATTCCGTACCTGGTGAGTGTGGGCTTTTCAGCGCTTGAGGCAGCGAGTTCTTTCGGTATTGCCGGAATTCTATCGGTCATAGGCGTGAGCTCTGCAGGCCGTTTATCAGACCGTTTTGGTGCGCGTTGGACCGCCACATTATCATTCACCTGCACCTCGATTGGTTTATGCGCGCTACTTGGGTTGATCTATTTCCCGTCTCAATGGCTACTGATGATCTTTGTTGTTTTTTTTGGGATTGCACAAGGCGCGCGGGGTCCGATCGTATCGGGCTTGTGCACAAAGCTCTTCCCGCGCCATGGGTTAGCCACCATATACGGCGCCATTTACGCGTGTATGTCGCTAGGCGCGGCGGCTGGGGCAATGATCTCGGGGTTGATCTATGACTTCTCGGGCGGTTATAAGGCCAGTATCATTTTTTCGATGATGAACGTGATTTTGGCGGTCTCACCATTCTGGTATTCAAAACAGTTGCGGCAGTTTGAGCGTAAATCCTTTGAGCGTAAATCTTAAGTACTGGGTGTTTACATGATGATCGATATATATGTAAAAAGATTTGCGAGCGCGTTATTCACGGCGCTTGTATGTCTGTTTAGTTTGACTGGCATCGCCCGGGCGGACTTGCTCAGCGACTTAACAAATGGCGAATATGTCTTGATGATTCGTCATGCGGATGCCCCCGGCGTTGGTGATCCTGGTGGCTATAAGTTGGACCAGTGCGCAACGCAGCGTAATCTTGGGGACTATGGGCGCAGACAGTCTGTTGCGATTGGGCAATGGCTTGCCGATCGTAAGATTCAGAGTGCAAAGATGTTTAGTAGCGCCTGGTGTCGTTGCGTGGATACGGCGACTTTGATGAATAAGGGACCTGTTCTCATTGAGCCGGCTCTCGGTTCTTTCTTTGACGATATGCGTCGCCGTGACGCACAGAATCGCGCCCTACAAAATTTGATCGCTGCAAATCTGAAGGCCTTTCCAAAACAGCCTCTCATCTACGTGACGCATCACGTCAATATTGAGGCCTTCACAGGACAAGCAATTGGTGTGGGGGATATCGTGTTGGCCCGTGTGGCCCCTGACGGACGTTATGTTTCGCATCAGACGTTTTCTAGCCCTAGGCCTTGAGTCGATTGCATCACTTTAGATTCTTATGACTGATCAAACTATTTATTTGCTGAAAGCTTTCTTTTTAGGTGTATTGGAAGGCATAACGGAATTCTTGCCGATATCCAGTACCGGTCATTTGATTCTGTTTGGCAATTGGATCAATTTTGAATCGGATGAAGCTAAAGTCTTCGAGGTGGTGATCCAGCTTGGCTCGATCCTAGCTGTGATGTGGATCTTTCGGCAGCGGTTGATTCAAATGATTGTGGGGACCTTGCGCTTGAATCCAGTCGAGGTGGCCTTTACACGTAATCTGTTGATAGCCTTTTTGCCGTCAGCGATTATTGGGCTGCTATTTATAAAAATGATTAAGGCCTTGTTTTTTCATCCAAGCGTAGTGGCAGTGACGCTCGTGCTCGGCGGCTTCATCATGTTGTGGGTTGAACGTCGTCGTTCCCCTGCAGAGGCCGCGGTCCTTGAGGCGCGTCCACAGGCGCGCACTCTTGAGCAAATTAGCTGGAAGCAGGCCCTTACAGTTGGCTGCGCACAATGTTTGGCGATGGTGCCAGGAACTTCACGCTCTGGTGCCACCATCATCGGTGGGATGCTATCCG
>CAMBPA010000055.1 GCA_945869355.1 Bordetella parapertussis | reverse complement strand
AAGGGAACGGATGCCAAGTTTGAACTTGATGGTTTTGTGGTCACGCAAGTTGCGTCAAGCGCATTTCAACTCAAGCAAATGATTGATATTTTGCGCAGTCGCCTGAGTGCACGCAGCATCGATGTCCGCTGTATGGATGTCGCGGATCCACTTGAGAACCTAGGCGGTGCGCGTCAGAAGATCACAGTCAAACAGGGTATTGAGCAGGCGGTTTCTAAGAAACTGATCGCGTCAATCAAGGAAGCCAAGCTCAAAGTGGAAACGCAAATTACCGGTGACAAACTACGCATCACGGGAAAGAAACGCGATGATCTACAAGACGCGATTGCGTTATTGAAAAAAGCGGACGTGCCCCTACCCCTGCAGTTCAATAACTTTAGGGACTAGAGACAGTTTCACTCAAGCGCTATCGGCCACCTGTTTTGGCATCGCCAAACAGGGTGGTCAAGCCGCGTGGTTGCGAACGCCAGTATTGCTTGGGCGCTTTCACGCTGGCGCCGAGTTCGGCGGCAGCATGCCAAGGCCAACGAGCATCGTAGAGCATGCCTCGAGCAAGCGCCACCATATCGGCTTCACCGTTCACGATAATTTCTTCGGCTTCTTTTGCTTCGGTAATGAGGCCAACAGCCATGGTGGGCAGGCCTGTCCCTTTTTTGATTTGCGCAGCTAAGGGAACTTGATACTTCGGGCCCAGTGGTATTTTTTGCTGGTGCGCAACGCCACCGCTCGATACATCGATAAAGTCACAACCGAGCGCTTTAAGCGCCTTGCCGTACTCCACACTTTCTTCTGGTGTCCAGCCACCGTCGGCCCAATCCGTTGCAGAAATGCGTATGCCCAAACTTGCCGTCGAAGGCGTCACGGCACGGACGGCTTCAAAAACTTCGAGCGGGACGCGCATGCGATTGGCTAATGAGCCACCATAGGCGTCGGTGCGTTGGTTCGCGATCGGGGATAGAAACTGATGCAGCAAGTAGCCGTGGGCGTTGTGCAGTTCAATGCCGTCAAACCCGATGCGGATGGAACGCTTGGCAGCCTGCACAAATGCTTCGCGAATGCGCTTAAGACCCGCTACATCAATCGCTTGTGGGGCAGGTTCGGTCGGTAGCTGAGGGATGGCGGAGGGGCCTTGCGGTACCCAACCACCGTCTTCGGGCGCCATGAGTTGTCCGCCTTCCCAAGGACGTTGGCTCGATCCTTTACGACCAGCATGGGCCAGTTGGATCATGATGGGGATATCGGAGTATTTGCGTACGGAATCAATCGTGCGCTGCAGTGCCGCTTCAGTCTCGTCTGAATACAGCCCAACACAGCCGTGTGTGATGCGGCCTATGGGTTCTACTCCCGTCGCTTCAATGACCAGGAGTCCTGCGCCAGAAAGCGCCATATGACCCAAATGAATCGTATGCCAGTCGGTTGTTGCGCCATCTTCAGCAGAATATTGGCACATAGGAGCGATCACGATGCGGTTTGCAAGCTTGAGTGGACCGATTGTGATGGGTGTAAACAGTTGGCTCATTGCTAAATCCTAAAGGTAGATCGATAGATAGTGAGATGCTAACGGTTGGCTTGGGCCGCCGCAAGTTGGGTGGCTTCCCAATTTAGAATGGCGACCTTACGCTGGGCGCCCCAGCGATATTGACCGGTTTGTCCGGTGTCACGAATGATGCGGTGACAAGGCACGAGATAACCCAATAGGTTCGCGCCGATGGCCGACCCTACGGCACGTGCAGCGCTTGGGCTGCCCATGGCTTCGGCGAGTTGACCATAAGACCGCGTTTCACCAAACGGGATTTCGAGTAGTGCGCGCCAGGCTTTGAGTTGAAAAGGCGTCCCCGACAAAATGATGTGAGGTGGCTTGGTTGGACCGCCTGCTGCAAAGATCGAGGCGGCAAGCGATAGCGCTTCGGCTTGGCTTTGTTGCGCCGAGGCTTGCGGCCAGAGGTGCTTAATAATGATGTCGGCTTGAGCCGCCAGACCATCCAGAAAGTGGAGCAAGCAGATCCCCTGACTCGTCCAAGCCAGCAAACATGGGCCAAACGGACTTTTGGTTGTGCCATACCGCAGGGACAGGTCGCTGCCTTTGGCGCGCAGCGTATTGGGCGGTAGAGTGATGACTTTCGGAGATGGTTGGCTCATCGTCCCAAGTGTAATGCAGACCCTACCTTATAATTTGACTCAACTAAACACTACGGGTGCCAGCGCTTGGTACTCGATGGATGCAAATCATGAATCGCGTGCTCTTAGGCTGTATCGCTGACGACTTTACCGGTGCAACCGATCTCGCCAATAATCTGGTGCGCGCTGGCATGCGTGTGCTGCAAACCGTGGGCGTGCCGACCACTGCACTCAGTGCACCAGTCGATGCGGTGGTGGTATCGCTTAAAAGTCGTACGATTGCGCCAGCCCAAGCGGTTGCACAATCGCTACAAGCGCTCGAGTGGCTGCAGAGGCAGGGCGCGCGTCAAATTTATTTTAAATATTGTTCGACCTTCGATTCGACGTCCGACGGCAACATCGGTCCAGTGATCGATGCCTTAATGATCGCATTAAAGACAGACTTCACCATTGCGACGCCTGCATTCCCGGATGTGGGTCGAACTGTTTTCAAAGGCTATTTGTTTGTCGGTGATGTGTTGTTGCACGAGAGTGGTATGCAAGATCATCCATTGACACCAATGAAGGATCCCAATCTTGTACGTGTGTTGTCACCCCAGACGACGCGCAAAGTCGGGTTAATCGATCATGGGGTGGTTGCACAGGACACGGCTGCGATTCAGCAACGTATCGCCGCACTCAAACAGCAAGGGGTCGGTGTGGCGATTGTCGATGCAGTGAGCAACGCAGATTTGCATCGTTTAGCGCCAGCGCTGGCTGAGATGCCCTTAGTGACCGCGGGCTCTGGGGTGGCGATTGGCTTGCCCGCGAACTTTGGCATTGCGCCAAATGCAAGCGCCGCAACGCTGCCAGGCGCCAAGGGACTACAAGCAGTGATGGCGGGAAGCTGCTCGCGTGCAACGAATGCACAGGTGGCCGCCTTCATCGCAGCGGGTCGTCCTGCTTATGTCGTGGACCCCATGCGAATGGAGCAAGGACAGGATGCGCGTGAGGCAATTGCGCGCGAGGCCCTTGCGTGGGCAGTTCCTCGCTTGGTGGATGGCCCGGTACTGATTTACTCCACCGCACAACCCGAGGCGCTCAAGACAATCCAAACTAAACTGGGTTCTGCCAAGGTTGGTGAGTGGGTTGAGCAGACGCTTGCCTTGATTGCTCGTGGGTTGGTTCAAGCGGGTGTTGGGCAGTTGGTGGTAGCGGGCGGCGAGACCTCGGGTGCAGTGGTTCAAGCCTTGGGAATGCAGCAATTACAAATCGGCGCCCAAATCGATCCTGGTGTTCCCTGGTGTGCGGGTAAAACCAAGGTCAATGACGACATTTTGCACATCACACTCAAATCCGGTAATTTCGGTACGGAAGATTTTTTACTCAAAGCCTTTGGAAAATTATCGTCATGAGTAGCGTGACTGAAACAGAGCATTTGATTTTTTTGCGACAAGAGATTTGCCGAGTAGGTCGAAGCTTGTTTGACAGAGGCTACGTCCATGGGTCGACCGGTAACATCAGCGTTCGCGTACCACAGGCAGACGGCGGTGGATTTTTGATCACCCCGACTGATGCATGCCTGGGCTTTCTTGATTCGGCACGTTTGTCTCGTATCAACTCGCAAGGCGAACAGATCAGTGGCGATCGGGCGAGCAAAACGCTGGTACTGCATCGCCGTATTTATGATTGCGATCCGCAGGCGGGCTGCGTGGTGCACACGCATTCGTCTTGGTTGGTGGATTTAACGTTGCGCGGAGTCTGGTCTAAAGATGACATCGTTCCGCCGATCACGCCTTACTATGTGATGAAGGTCGGGCATGTTCCACTGGTCGAATATTGCCGACCTGGGGCACCAGCCGTAGCCGACACCATTGAGCAGTTAATTCATTCTTATCGCGCTAAAGGTTTGTCATTACGAGCCGTCATGTGCGATAAGCTGGGCCCACAAGTGTGGGGCGCGAATCCCAGTGTTGCGATGGCAACGCTCGAAGAACTAGAAGAGACTGCTAAGCTGTGGTTGCGAGGGGGGTGCGCAGCGAAACCACTCGCGGAGTCTTCGATACAAGAACTGCGTGAACTCTTTAAGGCGTCTTGGTAAACATGAACATTCTCATTACGGGTGCAGCAGGATTCCTCGGTACCTTGCTGACGCAAGAGCTACTCAAGCGTGGTCAATTGTGCGGCCAGCCGATCAAGTCACTAATGCTTGCTGATTTGTATGCCCCGGCGCGCCAAGAGATTACATCGCATCCGCTTGTGAAGACCGATGTGGGAGATTTGCTCACGCGCATCGATACTTTGTGCGCGCGTGATTATGACGCGGTTTTCCATTTTGCTTCTGCAGTGTCTGGTGAATGTGAGGCTGATTTTGATTTGGGTTTGCGATCAAATTTGGACACGACCAGGAAGTTACTGGATGCCTTACGCGCTCAGCAGGCGCGAAGCGCGCGTGCACCCTTGTTATTCTTTCCAAGTTCTGTTGCAGTATTTGGTTCTGATCCGGCGATCCCGTTGTCAGACGTTGTGCATGACGATACCTTGCCAACGCCTCAATCTAGTTATGGGATTCATAAATTTATTTGTGAGCAGCTCATCGCAGACTACACGCGCAAGGGTTATATCGATGGGCGTGCCGCACGACTCATGACGGTATCCGTCAGACCTGGGCGTCCGAATGGTGCAGCCTCAAGTTTCTTGTCTGGCATCGTGCGCGAACCTTTGTCGGGCATAGCATCGGTGTGTCCTGTTGAACTGTCGACCCCCGTCGCGCTGTCTTCTCCCAAGAATACGATTGCGGGAATTCTGAGCGTTGTCGAATTGAGCCGAGTAGATTTCGCAGGACGTACCGCGTTGAATCTACCTGCGCTGACCGTGACCGTTGGCGAGATGTTGCAAGCACTCAAAGAAGTCGCTGGAGCAGAGGTTGCTGCTCTCGTGACCGTACAACCTGATGCGACCATTAAGCGCATTGTGGGCGGTTGGCCGCCTCGCTTTGATTGCCAACGCACACACCAGCTCGGGTTGACGGCAGATGCCTCTTACCGAGCTGTGATCGAACAGTACATAGAAATGGCCGGGATTAAACGACCAGAGGGTGCGCCGCGCCGTCCATCGTAATGATGGTGCCGGTCACGTAGCTGGCACGGCTTGACGATAAATAAACAACGGTGTCAGCGACTTCTTCGGGCGACGCAAGGCGGCCCATGGGTACACGTGCCGTTGCTTTCTCAATCGCTTGCTCCACCGAGATATTCTCGTGTTTCGCTGCGACTTTCATGCCTTCCATCAGACGGTCTGTGGCCGTTGCGGCCGGATTCACTGCATTGACGCGCACACCATGCGGAGCGTAGGCGGCGGCGAGCCCAGCGCTGGCGAGCATCAAGGCTGCATTCGCGCTGCCTCCTGAGATATGCAATACCGAGGGTGATTTACCACCGTTGCCGACCACGTTGACCACGACGCCTTTCTTGCGTGCGCCCATTCTCTTGATGCAGGGATCCAGCATATTGATGTAGGTAAAGAACTTCGAGTTCATCGCATCGCGCCAGTTCTCTGGTTTGAGGTCTCCGGCGGCGACCCGTTTTGCAGCGCCAGCGGAGTTCACCAGCACATCCACAGGGCCAAAGGCCTTCTCTGCTGCGTCGAGTGCGGCAACGGCCGAGTCTGCATCTTTAAGATCTGCGGCATAGATTGCGATGTGTGCGGCCGCGGCGGGATTTTGTGCACTCAATTCTTTCTTGGCGATCTCTAGGTTTGCCTGATCACGTGAGACCAGGCTGACTTTTGCGCCTTCTTCTAGAAACACTTTTGCGCAAGCCAGACCGATTCCTTTGCTGCCGCCCGTAATAAGAACGTGATGATTGTTTAGATGTAAGTCCATGCCTGCTCCAAGTGTATAAGAGTACGAAGTTGAATTAAAAAAATGATTGAGCGGTTGATTAAACGCTGCGAATGATGCCTTGGTCTCTGAGGCTGTCAATATCAGAGTCCGAATAGCCCAGACTCTGTAAAAGCGCGATGGTATCGGCTCCGATACGGGGTGGGGCGTTACGAATTCTTAGACGCTCGCCATTCATCGCCAGCGGCAATAGTGGTGCGCGGGTTTCGATATCTTTGCCTGAGCTGGTGTTGTCCGCAGCAACCATTACTGGAGCGAGGCCGCCGGTCGCCAGTAAGTGTGGATCCTCAAAGAGTTCATGTGGACGCGTAATCGGTGCATAGGGGAGTCCGGCTTTTTCGAAACGCTCACTGAGCTCTTTTGCGCTCAACATAGCAAAGCGTTCGCGCAAGATCGGCATTAACCAACTCCGGTTCTGCACACGCTCGGTGTTCGAACCTAGTCGTGCATCTACTTTCAGGTCGTCGAAGGCAAACTCTTTGCAAAGTAATGCCCACTGCGTATCACTGACGGCGGATAAGAATATTTGCTCGCCATCTTTGACGGTGAATACGTCGTAAACCGCCCAGGCACTGAGGCGGTTGGGCATCGGGTTTGCCGGCTTGCCGGTGACGGCAAACTGCATCATATGTTGGGCCACCAAAAAGACATTGTTTTCAAATAGCGCACTAGCAACTTCTTGACCGTGACCCGTGCGATGGCGTTGCTGCAGAGAGGCCAAGACACCGATCGCGCCAAACATGCCGCCCATGATGTCGTTGACGCTTGCGCCCGCGCGTAACGGCTGTCCCGCAGGCCCCGTCATGTAAGCCAGGCCTCCCATCATTTGTACGACTTCGTCTAGTGCGGTCCGATTGTCGTAGGGGCCAGGTAAGAAGCCCTTGTGCGAGACGTAAATCAGAGCTGGGTTGAGTTTGGATAAAGCGGGGTAGCCAAACCCTAGCCTGTCCATTGTTCCGCTTTTGAAGTTTTCACTGAAGACATCAGCGCCTGACACAAGCTTCAGAATGATTTCGCGGCCGATCGGGTTCTTGACGTCAATCGAGATGCTTTTCTTGTTGCGATTGAACATGGGATAGAAGCCAGCGCCTGAGCCAATTAGTTTGCGGGTGTTGTCGCCCGCGAGGGGTTCGACTTTGATTACCTCGGCACCAAGATCGGCCAAGATCATGCCGCAGGTTGGACCCATCACCATATGGGTGAACTCAACGACGCGTATCCCTGCTAAGGGTAGGGCTTCAGACATGTATTACCTTTTCGCAACTTCAATGTGGTTTGTTGGGTTTCGGATCACGGGTTGTTATACCATCGCTGTTGTGGCTAGTGCTTGTTGTTCTTTTCCCCACAGGAGACAGGCTTTTATGCAGTGCAGCATTTCCATCCGAGCTGTTGACTACCTTAACCCTGATGACCGCAAGGATTTGTTGGCGATGCTTGATATGTACGCCAGGGATCCGATGGGGGGCGCAGAGGGGCTGCGGGCGGACGTCAAAGAACGACTTTGCGACGACTTGGCCAAGTTTCCTGGTGCCGTGAGTTGGCTGGCGAGCAGCCAAGCCCGCCCAGTAGGTCTGCTCAACGCGATGCCCGGTTATTCAACCTTCAAGGCACGGCCACTCATGAAT
>CAMBPA010000054.1 GCA_945869355.1 Bordetella parapertussis | reverse complement strand
GGGGAGCGTACCGGCAACGTTGATATTGTGACGCTTGCCTTAAATCTTTATACCCAAGGCATTCACCCCGGATTGGACTTCTCGGACATCGACGAAGTCCGTCGCTGTGTGGAGTTTTGTAATCAGCTACCTGTCCATCCACGTCACCCTTACGCTGGAGACTTAGTCTTCACCGCGTTTTCAGGTTCACATCAAGACGCGATCAAGAAAGGCTTTGCCGTACAACAGGCAGATGCCACCTGGGAGGTCCCCTACCTGCCCATTGATCCCGCCGACCTGGGTCGCAGCTACGATGCGGTGATTCGCGTTAACAGTCAGTCCGGTAAGGGGGGGGTGTCCTATCTGCTTGAACAAGAGCATGGACTGGCCTTGCCACGTCGTCTACAAATCGAATTCAGTCGTGCCATTCAACGTGTGACTGATGAGACCGGTCGCGAAGTGACGGCCGCCGATGTCTACAACATCTTTAATACCGAATACCTGACGCAAACAGAACCCTGGTCGCTAATCAAGCATCGCATTACCGGCGACCCTTCAGCCGCCGAAGGCCAACACTTCACTATCGAGGTTGAGTTCGCCGTTGACGGCAAGCGGCGCGCCCTCACGGGAACGGGCGACGGCGCAATTTCAGCTTTCGTGCATTCGTTAGGCGAGCCCATACGCATCATGGATTACCACGAACACGCGATTGGCACGGGGACCGATACGCGGGCTGCATGCTACGTTGAGGTTCGTATCGGTGACGCACCAACAGGCTTTGGTGTGGGTATTGATCGCGACATTGTGACGGCTTCTTTTAAAGCGGTTCTCAGCGCCCTGAATCGTCACCTGAAAAACTAATGCGCTTAAATGATCGGGCTCTTTAATAGGAGCCCGATTTTTTTTACTTACCATTGCCCAAAAAGGACGCCTTTGTACATCGGACATGGCTGACCTCAGTCGCGTTACTGTTTTTGCAACGCGGCGATTTCCTCGGGCTTAAACCCTGCGGCTAACCGCGCTTGTACATTGAAGGGCCCTTTAAGCTTAGGGGCACGATACGTTAAAGCGAGCGCAGCGTATTGCGCCACCGGATCGAAACCACGCTGCGCACAAAGCCATCGGTACCAATAATTTCCAATCGCCACATGCCTGATCTCTTCACGCAAAATGAGATCAACGATCTCTGCGCCACGACGATCTCCACCACTTGCGAGCTTATGCCTGACTGCGGGTGACGCATCCAACCCGCGCGCCTCAAGCGTACGAGGCACGAGTGCCAAACGCGCCAATACATCCTGTTGTGTGCGCTCTGCCATCTCCCACAACCCATCATGCGCAGGGAAGTCGCCATAGCAATAGCCTAGGTCGGCCAAATGCTCCGACAACAATCGATAGTGCTCAGCCTCCTCGCGCGCTACCTCCATCCAATCGCGGTAAAACTTGTCGGGCATCCCAGAAAATCGCCACACGACATCCAGAGCAAGGTTGATCGCATTGAACTCAATATGTGCCAAGGCATGAATAAGTACCGCACGTCCCTCTGGGGTATGCACACTACGCGACAGAAGCTCGGCGGGCGGGACCAAATTCAAAGCAGGGCGACCAGGGGATTGTGCGCGAGGTTCCTCGCGACCGCGCAAATCGGCATCGCTATCAACCACGGTGGTGGTATCTACCTGCGCAATCCAGGCAGCTTTTTCATCCCAGGAAACCGCTTGCAGCGCAACGAGGGCAATTTGTCTAGTTTCGTTCACAGGTCTTTGTTCCGCGATCTTGCGCTCTTGGTAATATGGTGATTATGTCTGATCTACTCTCTTGCGCAAACAGCCCACTACCTGTCCGTATTCCTCTGGCCGCCTTGTTACCAGGCTTGCTTGGTCTGGCCCCTTTTTGGGTGCTTGCTTTATCAACCATCGTCGGGACGGGGTTAGATCCACTCATCGCGCTGACCGCACTCATTATGTACGGTGCCATCATCCTGAGCTTTGTGGGTGCCTTGTGGTGGGGGCTGGCTGTGCATGCTTCGGCTGATGCCCCGCGCGGCACGCTCTTTGTCTGGAGCGTCTTTCCCGCACTGATTGGTTGGTTCGCCACACTCGCTCTGCCTGATGTAGGGCTGAGAATGCTCATGGCCGGCTTAGCCCTGCAATGGGTGCTTGACGGACTGCTTGCACGCAAGGTGCCAAGTCTCATCCCAGGCTGGATGCTTCGCTTGCGCACCATGCTAACCGGTGGCGCCGTGGGCGCCTTGGGGTTGGCGTGGTGGCAACTCGTTTAAGCGCGTGATTGCTTAGACGGATTTAGTTTTTTTCTTGGCCTTCTTGGCTTTCTTTTCCGGCACGCCTAGCATCGTCGATCGGCAGCTCGCCGCCCCACAACGACACTCGTACTGTAGCTTGAGCGCCTTCGTTAGCTTTTCATCCTCAATGACAAGGCCATAATCGTAGTTCAGCTCTTCGCCACGCTTGATGTCGCGTTTGGCCACGATGTAAACACGCCTGCCACCTTTACCTTCTGAGCTTTCACAGTTCGGCTCACAAGCGTGATTAATCCATCGGGCCTCGTTGCCGTGATCATCACCATCAATGACCTTGCCCGAACTTAACGAAAAGAAAAACGTGTGAAAAGGGTCGTCGGGATTTGTCGGATGCCTCCGATCGGCTTCCTTGTTGCTAATGGTTTTGCCACCATACTCAATGATGCGCGTGCCTTCAGGGATATTGCGCGCTGCGAATACGCCGTTGCCGTGCACCTTGGAACGCCTAACGATATGCCAAGGTTTTTCTGCTGTTGTCATGGATGATGCTTCTAAAGATCAGGTGTTTTTCACACCAAAACAATGTTGAGGTTCAGGGAAAGCTCCGCTGCGCACCTCGTCGGCATACTGCTCAACCGCCTTGCGCATCATTGTATCGAGATCGGCATAGCGTTTGACAAATTTCGGTACGCGCTCGCCACTTAATCCCAGAATATCTTCTGTTACCAAGATTTGTCCATCACACGCGGGGGATGCCCCAATGCCAATCGTCGGGATGGACACCTGCGCAGTAATGTCTGCTGCCAGCGCTTCCTGGACGCCTTCCAGCACGATGCCAAACGCACCCGCGTGCTCGACAGCGTGGGCATCAGCAAGAATACGTGCGGCATCCTCCGGTGTTTTACCCTGCGACAAATAGCCGCCCATCGTATTGACGTACTGTGGCATCAAACCAATATGCGCCAAGACAGGGACGCCCCGCGCAGACAAGTACTGAATCGTCTCCGCCATGATCGCGCCGCCCTCAAGCTTCACGGCATCTGCACCATGACTCAGTAAATAGCCTGCACTACGAAAAGCTTGCACAAGCGACTCCTGATAGCTGCCGAAAGGCAAGTCCGCCACAATGCACGCACGCTGCGTGCTGCGTGCCACAGCAGCCGTATGTTGCGCGATGGTTTCTAGCGAAATCGACAGGGTGTTGGGCAGTCCGTACGCAACCATTGCGGTCGAATCGCCGATCAAAATAAAGTCAACGCACGGATCTATGGCGCGTGCCATGGGTGCGCTGTGCGCAGTCAACGCAACGATTTTGCGCTGGCCCTTGCACGCCATTAATTGCGGGATCGTGATCCGCTTCACTACCGACTGCACGCTCATTTACCGCCTTTATTCGCTTGCAGTCGGTTTAGCCGCTTTCTTTGCAACCTTCTTCACAACTTTTTTAGCTACTTTTTTCACGGCAGCTTTTTTGGCTGGTGTTTTTGTTGCGGCTTTTTTGGCTGTCTTAGTCGCTGTTTTCGTCGCTTTCTTGGCGGGAGTTTTGGCAGCCGTCTTAGTCGCGGTCTTGCTTGGTGTTTTGCGGCCAGGCTTATCCGGACGCGCCTCGAACTCAAAACTCACTTTGCCTTCTGCACCACGAGAAAGGTAGGCCTTGAACTTACGATTGGTGCGGCTCGACACAAACCCCTCTAGCAAATCTGTTTTCCCGGTCGCCAGCAACTTAACCATTTGGTCAGTACCTACTTCCTGCTGGAGAATCACTTTTCCAGAACGGAAATCGCAATTACGCTCAGGACCAACTGATTTTTCGCAGATGTAGCTCATACCGTGCTCATACACCGGTGCTGTGCATTTCGGGCAGGGGCCTAGCGCCGTACGTTCCGAAAAATCAACCGGCTCATTGGACTCTTCATCTCGCTGACCAAAGTCGAATTCCAGCTTTGAATCAGGATCAAGCTTCAAAATAGCCGCAAATGGACGACCCATTTTGCTGATGAACCCCTGCAACGGTCCGATGTGTTTGTCCGTGATTAAGGTCTCGACCTCAACAGGCTCAAACGTGCGACCTCCGGGGTGCTTGCCAATCGAGAAATCACATTTTGTACACGCATAGCGCCGATAATTTTCTTTTACCTCTGCGCCACATTTAGGGCAGGGTGTCTGCAGGCTCACATAGTCGCCTGGCACGGTATCGCGGTCGTATTCCTTCGCACGCTTCACAATCACTTGTGTCATTTGTGCAATTTCTTGCATAAACGCGAAACGCTCAAGCTCGCCTTGTTCGATTTGTTTAAGCTTGTGCTCCCACTCGCCCGTCAACTCAGGAGAGGTCAGTTCTTTAACGTCCAGGCCATTGAGTAGCGTCATCAATTGACGCGCCTTAGCGGTCGGAACCAAGTCACGACCTTCGCGGCGTAAATAGTTTTCGTTGAGCAAGCCTTCGATAATTGACGCGCGCGTGGCCGGCGTGCCTAAGCCACGCTCTGACATCGCTTGTGCGAATTCGTCATCATCCACAAGCTTTCCCGCACCTTCCATCGCTGACAGCAACGTGCCCTCGTTATAGCGCGCCGGCGGCTTCGTCACTAAGGCGACGCCCTCGACTTCTTCGGTGCGGACCTTCTCGCCTTCGGCCACCGCGACAAGGGTGGCATCCTCACCTTGCACTTCACGACCCCAAACGGCTAACCAACCTGGGGACACCAACACCTTGCCCTCTGACTTAAATTGATGTGCCTGCACGATGGTCGTACGCGTCGTCAGACGAAACTCGGCCGCCGGAAAAAATATCGCCAGAAACCGTTTCACGACCAAGTCATATAGCTTGGCTTCGGCTTCACTCAATTCTTTTGGAATCTGCAAGGTCGGAATAATCGCAAAGTGATCCGACACCTTTTTGTTATCGAAAATTCTCTTATTCGGTTTGACCCAACCATTTTTTGTGATCACGGCGGCATGCGGTGCTAAGCCCTTACTCACGCCACTACCTTCGGCGAGCGCAACCATCGTCGCCTTCACGGTGTTGAGGTAATCCTCAGGCAAATGCTTGGAATCCGTGCGCGGATACGTCAAGGCCTTGTGGCGCTCGTACAGACTTTGTGCCAAAGACAGTGTCGTCTTCGCGGAAAACCCAAAGCGGCCGTTTGCCTCACGCTGCAACGACGTCAAATCAAACAATGCTGGGGCAGCTTCCGTTTTTGGCTTCGCCACCTCATTGACAACCCCAGACTGGCCACGGCATGCGGCCACAACACTTTTTGCGGCCGCTTCAGCCCATAACCGCGATTCATGCTGCGCGGGGTCTTCTGGGTTTTTCTTGAAATTCGGATCAAACCAACGACCTTCATACAAACCACCCGCCGCGACAAACGTCGCGCGGACTTCCCAATAATTGCGTGGCTCGAAGCGTCGAATTTTCTCTTCGCGTTCGAACACAATGGCCAGCGTGGGCGTCTGAACACGACCGACAGGCGTTTTAAAAAATCCACCATCCTTGCTGTTGAACGCGGTCATCGCTCGCGTACCGTTGATGCCCACCAACCAGTCGGCCTCGGCACGCGAACGCGCGGCGGCCTCTAGCGGCTTCATGGTGTCGTCGGACCGCAATTGCGTAAACGCTTCGCGGATCGCGTCTTGCGTCATCGACTGCAACCACAGGCGCTGTACCGGCTTTTTTTGCGAAGCATATTGCTCGATATAGCGAAAGATCAGTTCGCCCTCGCGCCCAGCGTCGCAGGCGTTAATGAGCGCTGAGACATCTTTACGCTTAATCAGTCGCACCAACATTTTGAGTCGCTCGGCTGACCGCTTATCACTTGGCCCGAGCTCAAACTGGGGAGGAATCACGGGAAGGTGGTTAAAACTCCACTTTCCCTTGACGGGGTCATTCGGCGCTACCAAGCTCAAAAGGTGACCCACGCTGGAGGACAACACATATTTGTCGTTCTCAAAGTAGTCGCCCTCGCGCGTAAAACCCCCTAGCGCTCTAGAAATATCAAGGGCAACCGAGGGTTTCTCAGCAATTATTAGTGTCTTAGTCATTCTTATCCATTCTGACCCACACCCAAAAATAGGCGGTCGGGTCCATGCGTTAATTCAAGCTAGCGCGGATCATACGGGAGCTGGGGAGTGCCGTGCAAGTTAGCACGAGTCGGCCCTTGTGCCCAAACCGACAAGGCAGCGGACCAAAATGTCTCTATATTAGTGGCAACCACTCTTTCAAACCCTAAGTCTACCCAAGCCTGCTGCAAGACTTCAAGCGGTCTGTCCTGGTCAAGCGCCTTCGCCCCATTTTGTTTTGAAAGCTTCAGCCCCTGTTGATCGACCACCAGCGGCACATGTAAGACGGTCGGCTGCGCGTACCCAAAGATTTTACGAAGCATGTTTTGCCTAGCTGTACTGGTAAGTAAGTCTTCACCTCTAACGATTGCTGTGATCTGTTGTGCCGCATCATCGACGACAGCTGTAAGCTGATAGGCCCACACCCCATCCGCACGCTTGACTACAAAATCACCCACTGCATGCGCGACATCTTGCTCCATCCAGCCTTGCCAGCGGTCCTCGAACCGATAGGTGCCCTGCGGTACTCGGACCCTCCAAGAAAGCGGCTGGCGGCCCGTTGGTAGCCCCAGGCGACAGGTTCCGGGGTAGGGGTGTTCTCCATCCGGGCACCTTGAAGGGCCTTGGACAGCCGAGTCCGCGATTTCTCGGCGCGTACATCCACAGGGATAAATGAGATTTAAAGACAGAAGGGTATTAAATGCCGACTGATAGGCAGACATTCGACGAGATTGAAAGACAATGTCCTCATCCCACACCATGCCGAGCGCTCGCAGTTGGCTCAAAATTGTCTCAACTGCGCCAACAGCGTTGCGCGGTGTATCTAAATCCTCAATGCGCAGCAGCCACTTGCCGCCTTTGGCGCGCGCGTCTGCGTAACTCGCAACCGCGGCCACCGCGGACCCCGCATGAAGCGGCCCGCTTGGGCTGGGCGCAAACCGTCCGCGGTACGAAGACAAAGCAGGCGCCAACAAACTAATCAGTGCAGCAAACGATCGCCGTCATCACGCAGGAGCTCTTCGAGGATCAAGTGGTCGACTTCGGCCTCCTGACTCCAGAGCACCATCAAAGCGATAATTTTTATTTTCTGCAACGAAACCGGCCCTTCCGTAGTCGCCATCGCGCGGTCAATCACAATCTCTCGCAGCACGGGGGACAAAGCCTCGGTGGCCTCTAGAAACGTGATGAACCCAATCGCTGTGGCGCCAAGATGTTGCTGCTCGGGGTCGGCGTAGACCCGTGTGCCGTTGCCAGGCGTATGGGCAAGCTCTACACATTGCTCCGTCGTTTCCGCTAGGCCGACTAGCCAGCCGAGCGCATCGTCAATGTCG
>CAMBPA010000053.1 GCA_945869355.1 Bordetella parapertussis | reverse complement strand
GAATCTTGATCTGTTGATCAGCACGACCCAAGTACTCAATTGCACCATCATCACGCCGAAAGGCAAGATCGCCTGTTCGGTACATCCGAGCACCGAGATGTTCGTCTGTCGAAAAAGGACATGCGATGAAACGCTCGGCAGTTAACGCTGAGCGACCAAGATAACCGCGCGCGAGTCCCACCCCTGCAATATACAACTCACCGACGCCACCATCTGCAACGGGCTCTAAGGCGGCGTCCAAGATATACAGTTCGGTATTCCAGATCGGATAACCAATCGGCGGGGTGCGCGTGCCATCCACTTCACGACACTCCCAGACTGAAACATCAATAGATGCTTCCGTCGGCCCATATAAATTCCAGAGCTTGATGCCCTTCAGTTTCGTCAATGTTTGGCTCTGCAACACACCGCCAAGCGCCTCGCCACTCGTGACGATCTGTCGAATTGACTGACACTCTCCGATTTCAAGCTGCTCGATGAATACAGCCAGCATAGAAGGAACAAAATGCAAAACCGTCACCTGCTGTTTCGCAATCGTCTCTCTCAGATAGACGGGATCTCGATGACCATCAGACTTTGTGATGACAAGCGATGCGCCCGTCATGATAGGAAGAAACCACTCCCAAACGGCCACATCAAACCCTATGCTCGTTTTTTGTAGAACGCGATCAGAAGTATCCAGCTGCATCACATCCTGCATCCAATCTAGACGATTGGCAACACTTCGATGGATGTTGCCTGCGCCCTTGGGCATCCCTGTTGAGCCCGAGGTATAAATGAGATAAGCGAGATGATCTGGCAGAAGTGGACTGAGGCGACTGGAATCAGTAATTGCATCATCACCAAGAGTACACATGACCTCCAGCTGCGCGGGCGAACTGAAGTCAAGGACTGGGACTGTGGATGACCCATTGCTAGACAAAAACTCTTGAAAAGAATCCACATGCGTCACAAGCTGTGAGGCCTTGCTGTTTTCTAGCATGAACGACAGGCGAGCCAGTGGGTACTCGGGATCCAGCGGTAGATAGGCAGCACCCGCCTTCAATACAGCAAGCATCGCGACGATCAAGTCTACCGAGCGATTTAACAAAACTGCCACCACCTGCTCCGGACCTATACCGCGACTAATCAGCAGTCGCGCAACCTGATTCGATCGTTGATCGAGCTCTTGATAGGTCACCACCTGATCGGACAATCGTAACGCCACAGCGAACGGATTTTTCTTGACCTGCTGATCGAATAGGACCGGCATTGTCAAAGGACGTGTCGAACGATCGACTGCCTCACCGACAGAATTAGCAATCACACATGCGCGTTGCGCATCGTCCATCATCGGAACGGATACGACGGGCTCGCTGCCGTTAGCAACGAACGCATTGAGGAATCGTAGCAATGCTTCTAAATGATTTGCCGCGTCTTGATCGGTGTAGAGCTCTTTGTTGTATTCAAAGGAGAAGTCGACGACATCATCATCTCGTCGATCCCATACGTGCAACGTCATATCCGATACAGGTGCCGTCCCAACCACGTAGTAAGGCGTCTTCGGAAGATCAAAATCTGCCACATAATTGAAACTGGCAAGATTGATAATGACATTGAAGGCATCGGACTGACGAGCGAGGCGCCTCAGATGTTGAATCTCACCGTTTGGGTAGTGACCATGAGCCATCACCTGGGTCAACTCCGTTGCGACCGCTTGAACGATCCCTGCAGGCGTTGACTCTGGATCAATCTTTATGCGAAGTGGCAGTTGATTCGCCAGCATTCCACCCGCCAGCCGAGTTTCACGTGTTCGTCTTGCCGTTGGAACGCCAATACATAATTCGGGCTGCTGCTTGATGCGGTATAGGTACGCCACGCATCCAGCAGCCAACGCAGCGTAAACACTTTTACCGTGGACACGGCCAAAGGCAGCCAGCTGATTGAAATCGTGCCGGCTGAACGGCCGACTCACTCGGCGCGGAACCTGAATGTCTGCCGCGGCGGGTTCGTTCTTAGAAAGAGTCGTCGGCGACATCACCGCAGCGAGTTTATCTTCCCAGTATTTTTTGTCGCTGAGCCAAGTCTCGCTACGCCGGTATGCTTGATCGGCGTTCACTGCCTCCAACCATAAACGAGTCGACTGCGCGCACAACGCAGCGCCTTCGCCCGCGCCGGAAAATGCTTCGTCACTTTTATAGACAAGGTTCAGGGCCTGAATGAATACCTCACAACCCGCACCATCCAAGGTCGAGTGATGTGTCGCCCACTGCCAAAGCCAATCACGATCGGACACTCTAACCAGCCCAAAGCGGTTACAGCGCCCTTTTTCAAAATGGAACGGGGTCAGGGTTTGTGCGTCAAGAAGTCTCAGTGCAGCTTTCTCTGGGTCGTCCTCATGGCGAACATCCCACTGCTTTAACTCCACGGGATAGGAGGGCAATATTTGCTGGAAAGGCTCTTCGTTTTCGACCAGATAACGCACACGTAAACTATCGAGGCGATCTACAACGTACTGCACCGATCTTGCCAAGCGCTCAGGAGAGAGATTGCCAGAGATGCGGGTTCTGAAGCTCAGGTTATACGCAGCACTCGCCGTGTCGATTTGCTGATGGAACCAAATATTTCGCTGCGCGCCAGTTAAAGGCAGAATCCCAATCTTATTGGATACTAAATTTTGCATATGCGCAGTCAGATCGGCTTCCAGAAAAATAAAGGATTTCTTACCCGATAGTGGGTCGCAATTCCCTTACATAACTGATTGATTCTACGGGCAAATACACTCTTGAACCTCACAAACTCTGTCAGACGGACTCCCCAAGGGGCCCGCCCCATCCCGCTGCTCAGGACGAGAGCTTTTCCATCTCCGCATACAGGTCTGCTTTACCCTCAAATCCGATACCGACCAGAGAAGGCAAGGTCACATAGCCATTTTGCACTTTTACACCGTCCGGGAAGCCACCGTAAGGTTGAAATAAGTCTGGATAAGACTCGTTACCACCCAACCCCAGGCCCGCTGCAATCGCCAAGGACATCTGGTGTCCGCCGTGCGGAATACACCGCGTCGCAGACCAGCCGTATTCCTTCAACATCTCAAGCGTACGCAAATACTCCACCAGACCGTAACTTAAGGCACAGTCAAACTGCAACCAGTCTCTATCCGGACGCATCCCGCCATGTCGAATCAGGTTGCGTGCGTCCTGCATCGAGAATAGGTTTTCTCCGGTCGCCATGGGGTTCTGGTAGTGGTTCGCAAGCTCCGCCTGCAAGGTGTAATCAAGCGGATCGCCCGCCTCTTCATACCAAAACAAGTTGTAGGGCGATAGCGCCTTGGCGTAGGCAATTGCTGTCTTCAAATCAAAGCGTCCGTTCGCATCGACCGCCAACCGTTGACCAGGCCCAAGTAATTTCAAAACCGACTCAATGCGCGTGCAGTCCTCTGCGAGCGAGGCACCACCGATTTTCATTTTAACGACCGAATAGCCACGGTCGAGATAGCTCAACATCTCAGACTTCAGCCCCTCCAAGTCTTTGCCCGGGTAGTAATAACCCCCTGCGGCATACACAAAGACCTTGGGATTAGCCTGACCGTTGCCATAACGCTCGGCGAGCATCTGATGCAAAGGCTTTTCTTCGATCTTAGCCACGGCATCCCACACGGCCATATCGATGGTGCCGATCGCCACCGAGCGCTCACCATGGCCGCCGGGCTTCTCGTTGCGCATCATGGTTTCCCAGACTTTATGCGGGCAAAGAATGCCTCGATCATCGAGCAGTGTGTCTGGCTTGGCTTCGATCGCACGCGGAATGAAGCGCTCGTGCATCAACGCACCCTGCCCGTAACGACCATTTGAGTTAAACCCATACCCAACAACCGGCTTACCGTCGCGGATAACGTCCGTCACGACGGCGACCAAACTCAGCGTCATCTTGGAAAAATCGATGTACGCGTTACGGATATCGGATTTGATGGGACGTGTTGACTCTCGGATTTCTACGATTTTCATATTAATGAGCTTTAATTCACTTCGTTGCGTTGGAGATGATCGTGAAGTTACACCACTTAGACACATTGGCGCTGCAACCCCGCAACCAAAAAAACCTTGCAAGGATGAAAAAACTGCATTAGCATGCGACATTAATGTAGTGAACGCTACATAAAAAGCGCTGTACAAAAACACTAGCTAAAACTTGCTTCTTACACAAAGGTATCCTCATGTACGATCACTACCAGATTGAGCGCCTCATTGATCTTTGGTTGACCGAAGACATTGGCTCGTGCGACCTCACCGCTCAACTCATGATCGACGAACATGCAATCAGCACTTTTCATATGAATGCGCGTGAGCCGATGTACATCGCCGGCATCGACGTTGCCGCACGTATTTTCACAAAATATGACTCACGCTTGACCACCACCAAACTCGTCAAAGATGGCGAGCGCGTGGAAAAAGGTAAGCGCATTATGACGATCTCGGGCCCGGCCCGCAGCATCGTCACGGCCGAACGCCCGGCCCTGAATATTCTTCAAATGCTCTGTGGGATTGCGACAGAAACTGCCCGCTATTGCGCCGCCATGGCAGGCACCAAAGCAAAACTAATTGATACGCGCAAAACAACCCCCGGGTTGCGTATGCTCGAGAAGCATGCAGTGACGTGTGGCGGAGGTCTGAATCACCGACTCGGGCTTGATAACGGCGTGATGCTCAAAGACAATCACATCGCCATCTCCGGAAACATCAAGAAGGCTGTGGAGCGTGTCCGCGAACGGCTCCCCATTCTTACAAAAATCGAAGTTGAATGCGATCGCCTTGAACAAGTACAAGAGTCGCTCGATGCGCAGGTCGATGTCATCATGCTAGACAACATGTCTGTCGAAGAAATGGCCAAGGCTGTCAAGTTAGTGAACGGACGCGCCAAGATCGAAGCATCCGGTGGCATTCGTATCGACACCATTCATGCGATCGCCATGACAGGCGTCGATTACATTTCGACCAGCAAGATTACACAAGCGGCTCCAGCAGTAGACATTGGGCTGGACGAGTAAACACAGAGCATGGCAGCGGGCAGCTTCTTTTTCGTTGTCGGTCCTAGCGGAGCAGGTAAAGACAGCCTGCTCGATGGGGTGCGTGCGTCGCTCGACCCCACGCGCTTTATCTTTGCGAAACGCACGATTACACGACCAGGCGGCTCGGTCGGAGAAGTGCACACTGCTTGCGCAGTGTCCGAGTTTCAAGCGCTCAGTGCAGCCGGAAAATTCTTAATCACCTGGCAGGCACATGGACTGCACTACGGTTTGCCGATCGAACTACTGGACGCATTAAGTTCTGGCCAACATGTGATCGCGAATGGCTCACGCAGCATGATCACGGCTCTCAATACACTCGTTCCAAACTTAGTTGTGATTGAAATAAATGCGCCCGCTCACGTGTTGCAGGTCAGACTCAGCGCACGCGGACGCGAAAGTGCGGACGATATCGCCAAGCGACTACAGCGCTCTGTAGAACCCTACCCAGAAGGGGTCGCGCTCCTGAAAGTTACGAATGATCAAACCAGTGGGATTGGCACAGTCAGACTGTTAGCGTGTCTAATGACCCATACCGACAGCGCACCATTGGCGACTCGCATTCTGTTCAAGAAAATTGCGGGTAACGCCCTCACGCCAATCGAGTATCAGACAGCGATCGAAACAATTCTCGCGAATCAAACGAGCGAACTCGAGCTACAGGCCTTTCTCATCGCATGTACCTTGCAGCTGTCTGATGAGGAAATGATTGCGATCGCAAAAGCGCGCACCAAGATTCTGCCGCGCATCGACTGGGGTCGACCCATGGTGGTTGACAAACACTCTCTCGGCGGACTTCCGGGCAGCCGCGTCACAATGGTGGTGATCCCTATTGTTGCCGCACACGGCTTGATGATCCCCAAAACATCCTCGCGTGCAATCACCTCAGCAGCTGGTACAGCGGACGCCATGGAGGTGATCGCGAAGGTAGATCTCACCCCCGCAGAACTCAAACAGTGCGTTGTAAAAGCGAACGCATGCATCGCGTGGAATGGGAAACTGAATCACTCGGTACTGGATGATGCGATGAATGCCATCACCCGCCCTCTCGGCCTCGATACACGCAGGTGGTCTGTCGCATCGATTCTTTCCAAGAAATACTCTGCCGGCGCGACCCATGTCGTGATTGACATTCCCTATGCGGAAGCAGGAAAGGTCAAATCAAAAGAGGACGGTGTCGCGTTGGGTCAACTATTTGAGATGGTGGGCCGTGAGCTGGGCCTGGTTGTCAAGGCCTTCGCGACAAGTGGCGAATCTCCGATCGGACGCGGTATCGGCCCTTCTTTAGAAGTTCGCGATGTACTGCAAGTTCTGGAACAGCATCCAGACGCACCTAGTGATCTATTGGAAAAATCTCTTTTCTTTGCCAGCCAGATTCTAGCGATGGATCCTACCGTCGGATCGGTGGAAAGAGGCGCAGACGTTGCACAACAGCTGTTGCGCTCGGGTGCAGCCCGGCGCGCAATGGAGGACATCATTCAGGCACAAGGGCCGCAAGACTGGCCAGATCTTTCTGTCATTCTTAAACACCCTGTCCATGCGACACAAGCGGGCACCGTGCGGCAAATAGACGGATTCGTGATCTCTGGACTGGCCCGCATGGCTGGTGCGCCAGCTGACAAACTGGCGGGCGTCGACATCATCAAACCGGTTGGAAGTGCCGTCCAACCCGGTGATTTACTCTACCGTATTCAGTCCTGCGATACCGTGTTACTAAACAAAACAGTACAGTCCGCCGCGCAAGATAACGGCTTTCGAATTACCTAGACCTCTACGCGTGCCCGCTGACGATCACGGGAACCTCGGTGGCGGGCGGGGTGTTGCGGCTGCGATAGCATCTGATCAACCCATCAATCATCACCATCCCAATGCCCGGGATGTCGCCCAGGCGAACGCTTTCGAGCAAATCACGACCTGCCGTATGTTGCGCTCGATCCATAAAAACGAAGTCTGCGGCTCGGCCTGGCTCAATCAATCCACAGTTCAGGTTACGCATGTGTGCGGTATTTCCCGTCGCAAAGCAAAACACCAATTCAGGAGGAATATTACCCAGACTAGAGAGCAGTGCAATCATGCGCAGGATGCCGAGAGGCTGCACGCCTGATCCAGCAGGCCCATCCGTACCCAGAATCACGCGATGCGGACACTTTAAATGAATCGCATGTTGAGCGGCGGCGATAGCGACCTTCTCATTTCCGTTATGAACAATCTCGATACCGCGCGTCGATTTCTCACAGAGCTCACAGACATGGGCCTCAGACAATGAGGTATGACCACCATTGATATGCCCGATGATGTCTGCATCGGCCTCGAGCACCACATCCTTATCAATCAATCCGGAACCAGGGATCGATGGGCCACCCGTATGTATCGTGCTTTGGATGCCATACTTGCGCGCCCAAGCCACCATTTTTTGCGCTTCTTCCCCGGCCTTGACCGAACCAAGCCCCACCTCACCAAGGAGCTTAACGCCCGCATCGGCGAGCTCTTTAAAGTCTTGCTCGATCATGCCTTTTTCAATCACGGGTGCGCCTGCAAGTACCTTGACCCCCCCCGGACGAAAGTTGTCAAAGGCCCGCTGCGCAGTGATCGCTAAAGCCTTCAGACCAACGATATCCCTTGGGCGCCCGGGCAA
>CAMBPA010000052.1 GCA_945869355.1 Bordetella parapertussis | reverse complement strand
CCGGATACCGCGGACGAGCTGTGGCTAGTCGAACACACGCCGATCTACACGCTCGGTCAGGCGAGTAAGCCTGAACACCTACTTAACCCTGGCAAGATTCCGGTCATCCAGACGGATCGTGGTGGACAAGTGACTTATCACGGTCCTGGGCAAGTGGTGGTCTATATCTTGGCAGATCTCAAGCGTTCCGGGCGTTACATCAAGCAGATGGTCAACGAGATCGAAGAATCGGTCATCCTGACCCTCGCGGGTTTCGGAGTGCAGCACGCGTGTCGTAAAGACGGCGCACCCGGAGTGTATGTGCCCGTCGGCGATACGCTCGCCAAGATTGCGGCGTTGGGCATCAAGGTGCGCAATGGCTGCACGTATCACGGCGTCGCGTTAAACGTCGATATGGATTTGACGCCGTTTGAGGGCATTAACCCCTGCGGATATGCGGGATTGCAGACCATCAATATGGTCGATATGGGCGCGCGTGCGCAATGGGATGATGTCGCACAAGCATTAGCCACACAAATCGCTGGCCAATGTGGTTTGCGGCTCTCCAACGGGTAGAATAGGGTTATCCCTTTACTCTTGGCGGCGCAACGTTTAACGGCGAAGCGCCCTGACAATTTATGTCGACAACCATCCCACCTTCGGCCTCTACTGATACGACTGCTGCGCCATACGATGCGACGCAAAAGCAAAAGGCGCAAGCCAAGACTTCTCGTATCCCGATCAAGGTGATCGCAGCTGAACGTTTAAAGAAGCCAGAGTGGATTCGTGTGAAGGCTGCACCGGCCGGCTCCCGTTTCTACGATATCAAACGTATTTTGCGCGAGCACAACTTACACACGGTCTGCGAAGAGGCCTCGTGCCCCAATATCGGCGAATGTTTCGGTAAGGGCACGGCTACCTTCATGATCATGGGTGATAAGTGCACGCGTCGCTGCCCGTTTTGTGATGTGGGCCATGGCCGCCCCGACCCGTTGGATGTGAACGAGCCTGTCAACCTTGCCCGCACAATTGCGGCGCTGAAGCTCACCTATGTGGTGATCACCTCTGTGGACCGTGATGATTTGCGCGACGGTGGTGCGGGCCATTTTGTGGAATGCATTCAGAAGGTTCGTGAGTTGTCCCCCAATACCAAGATTGAAGTCTTGGTGCCAGATTTCCGTGGTCGCCTAGATCGTGCGCTTGAGATCCTGGATGGTGGACCGCCTGATGTGATGAACCACAACATGGAAACCGTGCCGCGCCTGTATAAGCAAGCGCGCCCGGGTTCTGATTACATGCACTCACTCAAACTGCTACAAGAATTTAAAAAACGTCATCCTGGCACGCCAACGAAATCTGGGTTGATGCTGGGCTTGGGCGAAACCGACGAAGAGATTCTGCAGGTGATGCGCGACATGCGTGCACACGACGTAGAAATGTTGACGATCGGCCAATACTTGCAACCTTCAGAGCACCACTTGCCGGTCTTGCGTTACGTGCATCCCGACATGTTTAAGATGTTTGAGCGTGAAGCTTACGCCATGGGCTTTCACCATGCTGCAGTGGGCGCCATGGTGCGTTCGTCCTATCACGCTGACGAGCAGGCGCATGCCGCGGGTGTTGCGCAGGCCCTTTAGATTAAATAGGCCCTCTCTGTCATGCAGCTTCAAGGAATCCGTGTCGTTGACTTGACCCGTATTTTGTCTGGTCCCTTTTGCACGATGTTTTTGGCTGATATGGGTGCCGAGGTCATCAAGATTGAAGACCCAGGCGAAGGTGACCCGGTGCGCAAGCAGGGCGAAGCACCGAATGGTTATTCATTTTATTTCGCATCGTTTAACCGAAACAAGCGTTCGATTACGCTGGATCTGCGTTCAAGCGAAGGCAAAGATATCTTGCGCAAGCTGTTGGCGACAGCAGATGTGGTGGTCAATAACTTCCGGCCTGGCATCATGGACAAAATGGGTTTTGGTCGTGAAGCGCTTGCTCAAATCAAACCCGATTTGATTAGCTGCAATGTGACGGGGTTTGGTCTCGATGGTCCGTATGCGGACCGACCATCCTTTGATTTCGTCGCGCAGGCCATGAGCGGCTTCATGAGCGTCAATGGTGCGGCCGATCAGCCGCCGATGCGCGCCGCGCCGCCGATCTCAGATTTGGTGGCGGGGTCTTATGCCGCGATGGGGATTTTGGCTGCGCTGGTGCGTCGTGCGCGTACCGAGCAGGGCGAAGAGGTGACCACCGCCCTGACCGACAGCATGACAAGCATGTTGGCCTTTCTCGCTGCGAATTATTTTGCGACCGGCAAGTTGCCGTTGCGCACAGGCAATGACCATGCCTTAGCTTCGCCCTATGGCTTGTTCGAGGCGGCTGACGGGCAAGTGGCGATTGCCCCAAGCAACGACACGTTTTATCTGAAGCTGATCGATGCGCTTGAACTAGGCCACCTGCGCGAACGGGCAGAGTTCAACACCAATGCCCTGCGTTTCGAAAACCGTGCCTTGATTAGTGCAGAACTCAATGCCAAGATCAAACAACAACCGATCGCGCACTGGATCGCCCGCTTGAATGAGGCGGGGGTACCCTGCGGTCGGGTCTTGAATCTAGGTGAGGTCTTTGAAGATCCGCAGACGCGACATCAGCAGATGCGCCTGACGATTGAACATCCTACCCATGGCGCCATGGATGTACTGGGCTTTCCGATCAAGTTTACGGACGAGCCTTGTGTGGTGCATCGCCCTCCGCCCGATTTAGGTGCGGATAATGTCGCTATCCTTGAGGAAATTGGTTTGACGGCGGAGGCGATTGCTGAGCTATCTAGGCGTAAAATCATTTAATCAATAAAATATTTCTAGACAACAACTTCAACATTTACCGTTAGAAAGCAAAAGAGAGACGAGCGATGAGCAAAACTTTTGTAAAGATTACTGAGGTAGGGACCCGCGACGGTTTTCAGGCGGAGCGTGAATTCATCCCGACCGCCGATAAGATCGCTGTCATCGACGCGCTGATCGATGCGGGCCTGTCAAGCGTTGAAGCGACGTCGTTTGTATCGCCACGCGCATTGCCACAATTAGCTGATGCCGCGGATGTGTTAGCACAGATACGCCGCAAGCCTGGCACGGAAATCGCCGTGCTCGTGCCCAATGCACGTGGTGCAGAGCGTGCCGCTGCCGCCAAGGCGGACGTGATGGTGGGCTTTATCTCTGCGAGTGAAAGCCATTGCAAAACCAACCTGAACAAGACCATTGATGAAGCGATTGCCGACTTCGCGCAAGTTGTGCCAATTGCCGAGCAATGGGGAATCAAGATGCACGGTGGCATGGCCACAGCTTTTGGCTGTCCGTTCGAAGGCGACGTACCGATTGAAAACATTCTGAAGATTGTTGGGGCCTATCATTCCTATGGTGTGCGTCGTATTGGCTTTGGCGACACGACGGGTATGGCCACGCCACCCGTGGTCACACGTACTGTGGACGCCGTGCGCAATAAGTTTCCTGATGTACATATCGCTTTGCACTTCCACAATACCCGCGGCGTAGGCTTAGCCAACGTGATGAACGGCTTGAAGCTTGGCGTGACGGAATACGAGTCCTCGATCGCGGGCCTGGGCGGCTGCCCGTTTGCGCCTGGTGCAACCGGCAATATTTGTACCGAAGACTTGGTGTATCTGTTGCACGAATGCGGCTACGAAACAGGCATCGATCTTGAGAAGTTGATCGCGGCGGCCCAGATGGTTGAAAAAATGATGGGTCGTCAGCTGCCGGGCCAGATGATGAAGGCGGGTCCCCGCCTCAATTTAATGTCGATGGACTCTGTGCGCCGCGCAGTAGGCTAGTTCGTAACATACGTTATTCCTATACGAGGTTTGTGATGCCGTTTTGTACCGCCTGTGGTACCAAGAATACCGACGAGGCCCGGTTTTGTAACGCCTGTGGTGCTGCGATGCCCACGACGGCTCCCGTTGCCCCTGTGGTGCCAGCGGCTCGAATCAAGCCGTTTGATAATCCTGACGAGCTATGGAAGATTTTTTTCTACGTCGCGATTTTTAATTTGATCATGTACTTTTTCACGACCTCATCCGAGGATGTCGTGAGTTACGGCATGGGTATGATCGTCGGCATCTCAGCCGCGTATTTTGGGATTGCGTATTGGATTATTAAAGTGCAAGGGGTCGACAAGAGCCGGTCACTGTGGATCCTTCCACTCATTGCGTTTCATGTCTATGCGTACCTCGATGGATTGTCAGCGATTGATGAGCTGAAGGATCCCAATACGTTTGATTTCTATGATACGTACCTATCGGGGTTGCCTGAGCTGTTTATTTTGATCAAGCTCTTTCTGGCGATCCGTGAGCGCGTGTCACAAAAGACTTAACGACAACAGACACGCCGCCAGACTGCGGCGCGTGGCTTGGCCAGCGCAAATCAGCTTAAGTACGTTTCCAGAGCGAGTCGGTTTGCCCGGCCGCTTTGTTTAAGCTGCGCGCAAAAATAAACAACAAATCTGAGAGTCGATTCAGATACTGACCAGGCAAGGGGCCTAGCTTTGCCTCATGCTGTAGCGCCACCACTGAACGCTCTGCACGACGACATACACTGCGTGCGACATGTGCGAGCGAGGCCGCGCGCGTACCACCTGGCAGAATGAATTCTTTCAAGGCGGGTAGTGTCGCATTCAGCGCAGCAATTTGCGCATCGAGATAGGCAACCTGCTCGGCCTTCATCAGTGAATAACCTGGCACGGCTAATTCGCTTCCTAGGTCAAACAGGACGTGCTGGGCCGGGGCAATCACCGAGGCCAGCGCTTGGGGTAAGGGTTCGGCAAGCAGAACGCCTAGACAACTATTTAATTCATCGACATCCCCCATCGCTTGCACGCGAGCGCTGTCCTTGGCAACACGAGTGCCATCGCCTAAACCTGTGGAGCCATCATCCCCCGTGCGGGTGGTGATGACAGAGAGGCGATTGCTCATGGATTGATGCCTTTTATAAAACGTAACGAGCGAGATCAATGCTGCCAGCGGCTTCAGCCAGCTTGTCATTCACATAGTCCGCATCGATATTGATGGTTTTGCCACTGCTGGCTGTTGCGTCAAACGATAAGTCTTCGAGTAACTTTTCCATGACGGTATATAGGCGACGCGCACCGATGTTTTCAGTGCGTTCGTTCACATCAAACGCAAGCTCCGCTAGCCGCGCGATTCCTTCTTCTGTGAAGGCTAGTTGCACGTCCTCGGTCGCGAGTAGCGCGGTGTACTGCTTCGTGAGTGAGGCATCGGTGTCGCAGAGGATACGCACAAAATCCTTGGCGGTCAGTGAATCGAGTTCAACGCGGATCGGAAAGCGCCCTTGCAGCTCAGGAATCAAGTCTGACGGCCGCGACAAATGAAACGCGCCGGATGCAATAAATAGAATATGGTCTGTCCGAATCATGCCGTACTTGGTGGTGACCGTCGTACCTTCGACGAGCGGCAACAAATCGCGCTGCACGCCTTGGCGTGACACATCCGGCCCACCGGACTCTTGCCGGGTTGCGATTTTGTCGATTTCGTCCAGAAACACAATGCCGTGCTGTTCGACTTTGTTGATCGCAATTGTTTTGAGATCGTCTTCATTGATGCGTTTGGAGGCTTCTTCCTCGACGAGGAGTTTGAAGGCTTCCTTGACGGTCATCTTGCGCGATTTCTTTTTGTCTTGGGACAGTCCGGCGAACATGCCTTTGAGCTGTTCGGCCATGTCTTCCATGCCGGGTGGCGTCATGATGTCCATCTTGGGCATTGACTGGGCGACGTCAATTTCAATTTCTGTGGCATCAAGCTGCCCTTCACGCAAACGCTTGCGAAAGGTTTGACGCGTGGCGTTCTCTTCGCGAATCGGCGAGCCATCTGCAGCGCGGGGCGGAGCGAGCAGGACATCCAGAATACGGTCTTCGGCGGAATCTTCGGCCAAGGCTCGCACACGTTTCATTTCTTGTTCACGTGTTTGTTTGATGGCGATTTCAGCGAGGTCACGAATAATTGTGTCGACATCACGGCCCACATAGCCGACCTCGGTGAATTTAGTTGCTTCAATTTTGATGAAAGGTGCATCAGCGAGTTTGGCTAAGCGACGAGCGATCTCAGTTTTGCCGACGCCGGTTGGTCCGATCATCAGAATATTTTTGGGATGAATCTCGCTGCGCAGAGGTTCGGTAACTTGCTGGCGGCGCCAGCGGTTACGCAACGCGACAGCGACCGATCGTTTGGCTTTTTGCTGTCCGACAATATTTTTGTCGAGTTCCGAGACGATTTCACTAGGGGTCATTGATGAGGCAGACATGGTGATTCCAGCTTATTCCAGTGTTTCAATCAGATGTTGCTGATTGGTATAGATGCAGAGGTCGCCCGCGATCTCGAGCGATTGTTTGACGATATCGTGCGGCGAAAGTTCAGTGTGACGCAGTAGCGCCATGGCGGCTGATTGCGCATAAGCGCCGCCCGAACCAATCGCGGCCAAACCGTTTTCGGGTTCTAGTACGTCACCGTTGCCTGTTAGCACAAGGGTGTGTTCACGATCGGCCACAATCAGCATGGCTTCGAGCCGACGCAGCACCCGATCGGTACGCCAGTCGCGTGTCAGCTCCACGGCAGCACGCATCAGGTGCCCCTGATATTTTTCGAGTTTGCCTTCAAAGCGCTCTTGTAGCGTAAACGCATCCGCAGTCGCGCCCGCAAAACCGGCCAGAATTTTGTCGTGATACAGACGGCGAATTTTACGTGCCGTCCCTTTGATGATGATGTTGCCAAGCGTGACCTGGCCATCGCCACCCAAGGCAACTTGGTTGCCGCGTCGCACGCAAACGATGGTGGTGCCGTGAAACTGTTCCATATACACACTCTAGAGAGAACAAGGGCACACCCTAGATGATTGGAGTGTGCCCAGTTGGCGATGATTCGTAAAAGCGAAAACTAAACGCTGAGGTTTAATCCCCAAACATCTTTTGACGCATTTCGCGACGCTCTTGGGCTTCGAGCGACAGCGTTGCAGTGGGGCGTGCCAGCAAACGACGCAGACCAATGGGCTCACCGGTTTCGTCGCACCAGCCATATTCGCCTGCGTCGATACGTGCAATGGACTGCTGTACTTTCTTGAGTAGTTTGCGCTCGCGGTCGCGGGTACGCAACTCAAGCGCATGCTCTTCTTCGATCGTCGCGCGGTCAGCGGGATCGGGTACGAACTGTGTTTCCCGCAGATGCTCGGTCGTGGCACCCGCATTGCTTAGGATTTCTTGTTCGAGTTGGCGTAGGCGGTCGCGGAAGAAACCAAGCTGACGCTCATTCATGTATTCCGACTCTGGCATGCGTAGCAGTCCGCTTTCTGTGGGGAGATTGTTTTCAGACAAATCGCCAGAGTTGAAAGGCTTTTTCTTGGCCGCTTTGGCTTGGACTGCGGGCGCTACTTTGGCAGGAGCAGACTTCGCAGCGACCTTGGCGGCAGGTTTTGCCGGTTTTTTCACGGCAGGAGCTTTGGGAGCGGGCTGTTTGGCGGGTGCGGGCTTGGCGGCGACAGCACTCTTTGCGGGTGCGGACGGCTTTTTCGTCACGGCGGCTTTTGTGGGGGCGGCGGCTTTGCTTGCGCTCGCCTTGCCTGCTACGGGTTTTGCTGCCTTGGTTGCCATAAAGGACTCCATAAAATAAATTCTGCGCGCAGGCGCAGAGGTACTACTTC
>CAMBPA010000051.1 GCA_945869355.1 Bordetella parapertussis | reverse complement strand
CTTGTCGAGCTTTGGCGGATTTGGGCTAAATAGTCGGTTAATTGACGCGGGTGTCCTCGATGTGATCCCGCTGCACTGTTCCAAGTTGGGTGACATGATCACGCGGGGCGAGATCGCGTGCGATGTAGCGTTGCTGCAGCTAAGTCCGCCTGGGCCAGAGGGTAAATATAGCCTGGGCATTTCAGCAGACTATATGGTGGAGGCCGCTCGACGCGCTCGCGTTGTGATTGCCGAAGTTAATCAGCAAATGCCTTGGACGAATACGGCCGGCTTGCTTGAAGGTATTACGATTCACGCCAGTATCAATAGCGATCGACCGCTTCTCGAACTTCCCATTGCAAGGTTTGGAGAAGTTGAAAAGCGAATTGCAACGCATGCGGCGCAATTTGTGTGCGATCGCGCTGTCCTTGAACTTGGCTTGGGTGCGATACCCGATGCAATCTTAAGTTTGTTGCATGATCGTCGTGATCTTGGAATACATTCTGGCGTCTTGGGTGATGCAATTATTAAGTTGGTGCACTCCGGGGTTGTGACAAATGCCTTTAAGGCAATTGATACTGGAAAAACCACGACCGCTTCATTGCTCGGCACACAAAAACTCTATGACTTTGGCGCCAGCTACAACAGTTTGAATTTACAGCCCTACGCTTATACGCATGCGCATCAACAGCTGTCGCAACTTAATCGATTTACAGCGATCAATTCTGCGATTGAGGTTGATTTGACGGGACAAGTCAATGCCGAAGTGGCACAGGGACGTTACCTTGGTGCGACAGGAGGGCTTGTGGATTTTGTCCGTGGCGCACTCGCAGCACCGGAAGGCCGCTCGGTTATTGCGTTGCCCTCAACCACGCGAGACGGGAGTTCGAGCAGAATTGTGTCGCAGATTAAGGCGGGCCCCGTCACATGCGCGCGCAGCGATGCTGATGTTGTCGTGACAGAGTGGGGCGCCGCACAACTTCGCGGGAAAACGCTAACCGAGCGGATGAAAGCGATACTTAAGATCGCGCATCCCGCCCACAGAGAAGCGCTCGAATGCGCTATTAAGACAGAATCCCTCTAGTTTTCTGGGTGATCTGATACGCTAAAACTGTTAAATTTTATCTATTAGTCTTACGCTAATAATAATGCAAAAATTAAGTCAGCCCAAAGCGCGGTGCTCGGGATAGGGCTTCGACATCAGTTTTAGTCTCTGAAAAGGAAAAGCATGAAAGACAGCGCGACCGTTTTGATGTTCTGTGCGTTGGTGCTGCTGTATGGCCTATTCGGTAACGACGCGCATGCGCAGTGGCTCAGTATGCATGAGGACGCAACCCTAACTACCTACACCGAACGCAGCGAGCTTATTCAAATGGATAGGTTTGTGAATGTGGCAGAGATGCTTGACTACAAACGCAAGATGCGTAATGAAGAAGGGCACGTATTTCATTCGGTCGTCATCAAGGCGCAATATAACTGCCCTGATAATCGGGTGAGGATCTACACGATTGAGCTGTTTGAAGAGCGTATGGCCAAGGGTGATGTGGTGAATACGCAAAAGGTCTATGGGCCGTGGAAAGCCATCAACCCGCGAAGCGTTGAGCAAGAGCTCAAGAACTTTTCTTGTACGGGAAAGAAATAGCTCATTCGCCGGTGTTTTCTTTATTGCACGTCACGTAAGTTAGATTTCATATCTACCGCGGGAAGCTTAAGTTTTGCCGGTACACTGATAGAGGTTTAGGTAATATCCTATTCTTGATCTGCTGCCCTTCCTATTTAGGTCAAACTCGATGAAAGCGATTGTTTTTGGAGCTCGACTCCGCACTGTGGTTGTGTATGCGGGATTTTTATGTATTTTGCCTTTCGGGCACATCGTATCCGCGCAACCGGTCTCTCCGGGTGTCACGGTCACCTCAATGGGTGTGACGGGTCTCAATCAGTTTGATACGGGCTTGGGCAGCGGCGGAAGCTTTAACTGGCAGGACGCTAGCGCAAACGTGAACGTCATAAGGCAGTTCACAAGGCAGTTTGCCGCCGGCGTCAACGTGCGCTATGGTTATCAAAACTGGAAGTGGACGAGTCCGACGGCTTTTAATGGTCGTGGGCCTTGGTCGTCAATCGAAACGCCTGCGCTAGGCATGAGTTTTTTTTACTCTCCGACGCCGGAGTGGCGTCTTGGGTTTATGCCGACGGTTGAGTGGTCAGGCGAATCGGGAACAGGTACGGGTGGAACAGCGACGTATGGTGCAGTGATGAGTGCGGCGAGACGCTTTTCTAAAGACCTGACCTTAGGTCTTGGTGCTGGCGTGTTCCGACAAATCGATCAGACAAAGGTGTTTCCTTACGTGGTTGTGAATTGGAATATTACGGATAAGCTGCGTCTGAGCAACCCCTTGCCCGCTGGCCCCGCTGGTGGCGCTGGCCTTGAGTTGTCTTATGCGTTAACAGAAAAATGGACGCTTGCTGGCGGAGGTGCCTATCGTTCGTATCGTTTTAGACTAAATGATACGGGTCCTGTGCCCGGTGGTATTGGTCAAAATAAGTTCGTCCCTTTCTTCGGACGTTTGTCCTATCAGATCGCACCAAGTACACGGGTAGATCTCTACGCTGCCGCGACAGTCGGTGGCAATTTATCGGTGGTTGACGCGAGCGGGAATACTTCCTATAGCGATAGTTATAAAACCGGTGCAGCGGCTGCGTTGAGCCTATCCCATCGGTTTTAGTCTGTGTCCAAATAACATCAAGTTATCGGGGAAACAAAAATCGATAAGATGGTGGCAAGCGCGCTCAGCGCATTCGGTGAAATCCGTGCGTTTGAGACCATCATAAGATATCTTATTTTATTAATTAGATCGTTTTATTTAATTTCTTTTACGAGCCGTATTCCGACCAGCGTGTAGCGTGTTTCTGGTGTATTCCAATTGCGAAAGGCGCACCGAACGTAAATAGGCATAGTGTGCCAAGATGCGCCCCTGCGCACTTTAACATCACCGGATTGCGGGCCTACAGGATCCTCGGTGGGGGTGCGTGAGTAATAGTCTGGGGCATGCCAGTCTGAGGCCCACTCCCAAACGTTGCCCAGCATGTCGTAAAGTCCAAAGGCATTTGGCTTAAAGCTTCCGACTGGTGAGGTAAAGGCAAAGCCATCAGAGTATTGCGCAGCTTTTTGAGCATATTGAGGCCAGTTCTTGGTCGTATCTTGATCCATGATGTTGCCGTGTTGGGCAAAGCCCTCGGGCTGGTTGCCAGCCATGTGACGATCCACTGATCCTGCCTTGCACGCGTATTCCCATTCAGCCTCGGTCGGCAGTCGATAGCGTACGTTTTCTTTTTGACTCAACCAGTCTGCGAGTGCAACCGCATCTTTCCACGTCACGTTGACAACAGGTTCATCTCCGCGTTGAACAAAACCAGGGTTACGCCAAGAGTATTTTGGATCGCGCCCCTCGAAGGCATCCTGTCTTGGCGTCTTGCTTGGATCGTACTGGGCATTAAAGCCATAGGCGCCGGTACCATCAGCGATGGATTCTGGGACGTAGCCCGACTGTTCAACAAAAGATTTGAATTGATCAACCGTAATTTCATGTTGACCCAGAAAAAAAGGTTTGGAGATGCGAACGTGATGTACGGGTTGTTCGTCGTCTGGTGCGGCAAGGTGGTCTCTAACGTAAGTCGGAAAGTCGGCTAACAGGGTGTCGACCGTTTCGTCGCTCCCCATTAGGAACTCCCCTGCAGGGATGCGCACCAATTTCATGCCGATTGAATTTTCGATCACGATCGGTGGTTTGGGCGAGAGCGTGTGCGTACACGCGATTAGCCCAAACAGTACAAACGTCAGAAGTATTACGCGCATCGCGATGTTGTTACTTCTTTGTTACCGCGCCAAATTCGACGCCGGCCCATTGTTCAAAGTGCCGGATGGGTATGAGGTTATCTTTTGGGCCGTCACCCTGCGTCATCGCAAAGGCCAAAAACTGCCTTGCAGTTTGATTGATGAGCATCGGTGCACCAATTTTTTCAGCTTCATCGAGACACATTTTGATGTCTTTATGCAGAAGCTCAGTCGTGAAACGTGTTGGGAAGCTGCGGTCGAGCGCACATTGGGGGATACGCTCGAGCGTTGCGAAGGAGCGGCCACTAGAAACGTTCAAGACGTCCAGCATTGTTTTCGAATCTAGGCCAGCCTTGACGCCATACACGAGTGCTTCGCAGCTTGCGAGCATGCTCGTTGCATAGAGCGTGTTGTTAATGATTTTCATGGTCTGGCCAAGCGTGTGCTCGGCGCCTAGATAAAAAATATTCTTACCGATAATTTTAAGAATTGGCTCGGCGAGCTTAAATGCCGCTTCATCTCCGCCCGCCATAATCGCCAAAGTGCCATGCTGTGCAGCGACGGTGCCACCGCTAACCGGAGCGCTGACGAAGCCAATCTTTTTTGGAGAAATGACGTCATAGACTTCTTTTGTAACGGAAGGTCCGGTCGTTGACAGGTCGATTAGGGTGCGCATCATCGCGCCTTTCACTAACTCCTGCGCGACGGATTTAACTACTGCTGGCACGGGTAGGCATAAAAATACAGTCTCTACTTTTGAAGCGAGGTCTTGCACGCTTGTCGCGGCTTGCGCGCCGAGGTCAACAAACCGCTTCATCACATCTTTGTTTAGATCAAAGATCACGAGTTGATGTTCGGACGCGAGGATGCGCGTGGCGAAATGCTGTCCAATATTGCCTGCTCCAATAAGACCGACTTTCATGATCTAGCTCCTTTTTTGCTTTTTTGATGATGGGTTTTAATAATTCTATCTAAGCTAGGCATTTAACCACTCGATCGATAAAAATAGTTCCAGAGCTGCCTACCGTACTCATATTAGGAAACACTAAGCCATGGATAACCCTTGTAGACGAAAAGTCTTGGTCAGACTACTTCTTCTTCTGTTGGTGTTTCATCAAAATATGACTTAGTTTCTTTCGCCTAAAGGAGCAGTAAATAAATGAAGAAAATTCTTCAAGTGTGTCTTGTGGCGCTGGTCTCCTGTGGGTTCTCTTCGGCGGGTCTCGCCCAGAGCTATCCCAATCGCCCCATCAAAATGATTGTCCCCTTTCCACCAGCAGGTGCTGCGGATATGACGGCCCGTATCGTGATGAAGGCCCTTTCTGAAGACGTGGGGCAGACTATCATCATCGATAATCGTGGTGGAGCTGACGGTGCGATTGCTGGAATGGCGACTATTAACTCGCCCGCCGATGGCTATACCTTGCTGTTTGCAACGACGACAGGCATGAACGCGGCGCCAACTATGCGCAAGGTACCCCCTTATGATCCTTTGACCGCATTTACGCCGATTTCTATGGTCGGAAAATTCGGTTTCTTTCTATTCATCAACGCCGATTTGCCCGCTAAAAATATGGCAGAGTTCTTGGCATATGTCCGGGCTAATCCAGGTAAAGTGAATTACGGGAGTGGGAACGGCACCAGCATTTTGACGACTGCTCAGTTCGCGCAAAAAGCCAAACTTGATATGGTCCATGTTCCATATAAAGGAGACGCACCTGCGACGACTGATTTGATCGCGGGTCGAATTCAGGTATTGCTAGGAACGCCAGGTTCCGCGTTGCAGCAGGTTGAAGAGGGACGGTTGAGAGTTCTGATGACCTCGTTGCCTAATCGAAGTCCGCTGGCTCCAAACACTCCCACGGCAGAAGAGGTTGGGATTCAGGGGATGACCATTGTGCCTTGGGCGGGTCTGTATGGACCCGCGGGCATACCTAAGGAGGTAGTCGATCGTATAGCACTGGCCATGAAGAACGTTGCAGCGCGTAAGGATGTTCGCGATGCACTTGGCAAGATTGCTTTTGAAGTTCAAAGCTCCACCCCGGCTGAGATGGCAAAGTTCAATAAAGATCAGCTCGAGATTTGGAAAGTCACGGCTGATTCTGTGAACCTCGAACGTAACTAAAATTAAAGGCGATCGCCTTCAGTTGGCCACAGTCGCTCACTTGCCCAGTTCGGGGATCGGTATAGCCCCTTCCGGTAACGGTGAGCGATTGACATTTAGCGCCATCGCGACCATCACGTAGTAGCCACTGACGACCATCAAATCAACCACACCCTGTTCGCCGAAGAGATCAAGAACAGCCTTGTAATGGGCGTCGCTCACACTGTGTTTGGTGTGCAACTCATTACAAAAGTTGTAGACGGCTTCTTCATCGGCTTGCATGTTTGAGGGGCGCTTGCCTAAAGCGAGCTCTTCACCAATGGATGGTGCCAGACCTTCTTTGAGTGCTAAGCGTAAATGTGCATACCATTCATATTGAGCGGTCCAGTTGCGAGCTGTAATAAGAATCGCAAATTCATTGAGTCGCTTTGGGATTGTGCTGCCGAAGCGGAGGTATTCACCCACTTTGCGCATACGCTCTGCTAAGACCGGACTGCGTAAAAAAACATTGAAAGGGGCCCCGAGACTAGTGGCGCCTTGGACAACACCCTTGCTGCCCGTGCCAGAAATCGGGCCAGCCATCAGAGAGTCGAAGTAAATCTTCTGATCGGCGGTCATCTGATCGACGTGAATGCGGTCAAAGCGTTGTTGGTCGTTCGCAGAGTTGCTCATCTTTAATATCCGTTAATGTTTGTTTGGGGTCTATGTTTGCTAGGCTATAACTGGAAGAACGATCGTGTTGTAGCGATGAATGATGCTGCGCTTGCGACGCGGATCGCGAATCTCAAGTTCCATACAAGAGGCAGGCCGAATGCCTTCGCCCTTCGCATTTTTGATCGCACCCAGTGTGCCGCAGGAAATAAAACTACCCGACTCAGGTGTAGTCGAGGGGAAGAAGCCGTCACGTAGAGAGTTCAATGGTCGGATCGAGGCAAAGGTCCCCTTCTGATAGGGGACCCATTTCCCGTCCTCCAGAATACGCGAGTGGAGCTCAATCTCGTCTTGATAGCCCACCACATCGATCCAGCGCCAGGCGGCTGTTGCAATGGGCTTAGGGCACATTTGTTTGGAAACGGCGACCGAATAGGTTTCTACTTTGCGGTCTGTGTGGTCTGAACCAACGGTGAGCCACCATTCGTTATGTGCAAAAAAGAGAACAGGTTCCGCCTCGCCCGAGCTGTCCGAGCCGATGACTTCGATGGTTTCGGCTTGCGTCAATAAAAGTGCGCTACCTCGGTAGTACAGTGGAACCGCCGAAGGGGCAGGGACACCGAGCAATTCTAGTTCGTGGATGTGATGCTGAATGGCCGCTGCATCGCGCCCCGTCCAGCCTGCGATAACGAGCTTTGTTGCCGGGACTGAGGCTACCGAGAGTTTTACGGTGCCATCGGTTGCGAAAGACTCGCAGGCAAAAGAAAGTTCAATAGCCATGGTTTGCTTCAAAAAAAGGAAAGATGATTAAACGTGCTGCCCGAAGGATGGGGCGGTTGCCTATTGAAATTCGTTTTCAGTCAAGAATACCTACGATTGGTTGACGCTGGCATTATCAACTAAAAACTTCCACCCCAAATTCCGCTTACAACAGCCTGACAGGATTAGGGATTAACCCTAGATACGCTGGGATCGCTAGAATCTAAAATTTTGCAACAAATGACCCATAAGTTCGTTGTGGGTATGTTGTATTCATCGCGGTGCATCAAAAGCAACGATTAGATCTCGGCATTTAAAAACCCTTAGGAGACTTGTATGAGTTCAGTTAAACCAGCAAAAAATACAGCTAAGACACGACG
>CAMBPA010000050.1 GCA_945869355.1 Bordetella parapertussis | reverse complement strand
CGCTGCGCCGGACAATACCAGATTGACGTCCGCTTCCTCTGCAACCACCTCATAGAAATCAAATAACGCCTGCACTTCACGTTCGAGATCGACTGGCTCGCGATTTGGCAACTCAAGTCCATGCTCAGTCTTAGCCAAGTACAGCATATCCGAAACCATACGCGCTAAACGCTGAAACTCCTCCGCGTTCGAAGCCAAAACATCTCTGTACGCATCGACATCTCGATCGCGCGTAAGTGTGACCTGCGTTTGAGTCATCAGGTTAGTAATAGGAGTCCTTAATTCGTGCGCTAGATCGCTAGAAAACTCCGATAGTCGCTCAAAGTCTTTCTCGAGGCGTTCGAGCATCAAGTTCAAGCCTTGTCCGAGTTCAGCTAGTTCAATTGAACTAGCCATTGTTGGAATCCGAACACTCAACTGTCGCGAATCGATCACACGCACACGCTCACGCATGATCCGAAGTGGCGCCAGCCCGCGTCTAGCTGCCCACCAGCCCAACCAGCCGCTTAACACCGCAGCGAACAATAAATACCCAGCGAGCGTGTAATGCAATTGCGTCATGAAGTGGGTGTGATGTCGCGTATCCAGCGCTAACAACAGAGATTCGCCTTGAGCTTTCGAGACTTTAATCCCTCGCAACCCAACACCCCCGACCTGCCAATTGAAGGGTTCACCCGCACGAATATTGGCATCACGCAAGGGAGAAAAATCCACACCGCTGACGATCGAAGCGTGGGAAACCACCGAGCCCAGACCAATATATAGCCCCTCATGGCTATCCATTTGTTGGTCAAGCAAGCGTTGCGTCATCGACGGATCGGAAGTCTGGGTAAGTGTGCGCTGAACTAGGCTGGCCTTGCCCTGTAGGTACGCGATATCTAGATCAACAAAATGAGCGTAGGTCGCTCGAGCTACCACTACACCGAGCCCACATAGTACCAATGCAGAGATCAACGCATACAGAATTGTTAAACGAGAAACTAAAGTCAAGCGTCTGAGCATCAAGATACCTTATTCGCCTCTAGAACATAGCCCACGCCGCGAACTGTTTGAATCAATCGCGTATCGAAGCCCTCGTCGACTTTGGCACGCAACCGGCGCATTGCCACCTCAATTACATTCGTATCGCTATCGAAATTCATATCCCACACCATAGAAGCAATCAGAGAGCGCGGCAACACCTCCCCCTGGCGACGCACTAACAACTCAAGCAAACCAAACTCCTTGGGGGTTAAGTCGATCCTGCGTCCTGCTCGCGTCACGCGACGGCGCAACAGATCCATCTCAAGGTCCACTACTTGTAACGTTGTGCTTTCCAAGGAACTCGGGCCGCGCCGCAAGACATTTCGCACACGCGCTAGCAGTTCCGCGAACGAAAAGGGTTTAATTAAATAGTCGGTTGCGCCCAGTTCGAGGCCCCGCACACGTTCCTCAACTTGATCTTTTGCAGTCAAAAATATCACAGGTGTGCTAATCCCCGCCTGATTTAAAGCTTGAAGAACACCCCATCCATCCATACGCGGGAGCATCACATCGAGAATGATCAAGTCCTGATCACCCTCGATGCCGAGATATAGCCCGTCTAGACCATCTTTTACAAGATCGACAACGAAACCCGCCTCACGCAAGCCTTGACGTAAATAATCACCGGTTTTAGGCTCGTCCTCGATAATCAAAATCTTCAAGCTCAACGACTCCTCGTCCTCAAAACAGGCTGCACGAAAGCCTTACGTTTCCTGTCCGAACGAATATACCCGAGAGCTTTCACCCACTCGTCAACAGGCTCTAAAAATAACAATTTTGTAATGTACTCGCCACCAAATGCTCATCTATCAAACGCTATAGTACGTTCATTCGTTAATGTTCAATTATCTAATCAAAAATGCATCTAACCAAAAGCTACTGCCGATCCATCGCCGTAAGCGTTGCCACGCTGGCATCTGCTATCGCCCTAAGTTTTTCTGCGACTGCGCTAGCTCAGACATCGATTCAGGCGGACACACGCCAGTGGCGCAATGCAAACGGCGATGTCGGTCGTTACACGCGCGGCCATATCGACCTCTTGAAAGCGGAGCGCGGACGAGTGGAGATTGATTCGAATCTGACTTTGAGTGCGTTCAAAGAGGATGCAACCGCACCTGTCTTATCGGAGGAAGCGGCCCGTAAAGCAGTTTTAATGCTGCATGCTGACCTACTCTCAGGGCAGGCAATTAGTGCGCCAGAAAAATACGCCAGGGATTCGCAACTCTTATCAATCCAACAGTCCACCCAAAAACTATGGACTGAAGCTGTTGCGGCTAAGGAGCAGCTAACCATTCAACAGCGTATCGCAGAGGCTGCCAGCGTCTCGCTCGAGCTCGCAAAACGCATGACAAAGGTTGGCAACTGGGGGCGCAATCGACTTGTCGATATCGAGATCAGTTATCAGTCAGCCCGCAGCCAACTCATTCTAGCCGAGCAGGCTGCCGTTAACAGCCATCAGCGGCTTTTCGCCCAGATTGGCTCGGATCAGTGGCGTTTACCCAAAGAGCTGCCTAAACCGGTAGCGTTGAATGCCCTATCCGAATTATCCACTCCACCAGAGCAACTGCTTTTGGATCTGTTAGCACGCCACCCCCACTACACTTTATTGGATAAAGAGGCCAACTACTACGAGCGCATTGTCGGCAACACCGTGTTGGAACAGTGGCAACAACAGCTTGATGGTTTAGTGAGCGCAAGTCCGACTTGGACAAATACCATCCCAACACTGAATCGCACAAAAATTTTCTGGAGTCACGATCTTGAAAAAGCAATAAAAGCTCGAACTGAAACGCGTCGTCTGAATGCACAAATCAAATCAGATTTATATCAAGCCCATGCACAGTTACGTGCCGCACACAGCCAAGCAACGGACATTTTTAGCAAACTGGCGCAGCTTCACACGAGTGCTGAAGAAGAAGCGCTAATGCGCTACAACGGTATGTTCATCAGCACTTGGGATCTGATTGCGAAAGCGCAAACAAAAATGCAATCGGAACTCGCGATAGCACAAGCGAAACAATTTTTCTGGATCGCGCTAGTAGACATGCGCGCAGTTCTGGCTGGAGCTCCGTATGCTGGCCCAGCAGGCAGCGTAGGTAACTCTGCAAGCGCAACCTCCTCAAGTAAAGGCCACTAGACACTATGGAACGTAGAGACTTCATTCATCATGCGATACTGGGTTTGGCCGGTACCGCTGCAGCAACCACCGTAGGCAAGCACGCCCTTGCGAACATACCCGAGCCCATTTATCAACCCAGTGCGGCCACTGCTCCGCCCTGGCGTGGGCCAGAGACTGATGGTGATCATGCTCGCTATCGCCCCGTCGTCACGCTAAACGGTTGGACACTTCCGTACCGACTCCGCGAAGGCGTCAAAGAGTTCCACCTCGTAGCCGAGCCCGTTGTCAGAGAAATGGCACCTGGCTTTAGAGTGAATATGTGGGGATACAACGGACAGAGCCCTGGCCCTACGATTGAAGTCGTCGAAGGGGATCGCGTACGTATTTTTGTGACCAATCGATTACCTGAAAAAACGACAATGCATTGGCATGGCCAGCGACTTCCGAACGGAATGGATGGTGTAAGTGGTTTAAATCAACCCCCTATTCCTGCAGGTAAAACCTTCGTATATGAGTTTGTCGCGAAACGACCAGGCACCTTTATGTATCATCCGCACGCTGACGAGATGACCCAAATGGCGATGGGCATGATGGGCTTTTGGGTGACGCATCCGAGAGCACCACACCCACATATCAATACTGTCGATCGTGATTACTGCATCTTGCTCAATGCCTTTGATATCGAGCCTGGCAGCAAAACGCCTAAGGTCATGACCATGCTTGATTTTAATATTTGGTCCTTTAACAGCAGAGTCTATCCAGGTCTTTCTCCACTAGTCGCCAAACTCGGTGATCGCGTGCGAATCCGGATCGGCAACCTGACCATGACGAGTCATCCGTTCCATGTGCACGGAGTCGAATTTGAAGTCACCGGAACTGACGGAGGTCCGGTTCCTGTGACAGCACGTTGGCCTGAAGTGACTGCAAGTATCGCTGTGGGCCAAATGCGGCAAATCGAATTCATCGCTGACGAACTTGGTGACTGGGCGGTGCATTGTCATAAAAGCCATCACACCATGGGTGCGATGGGTCACGACGTTCCGACAATGATCGGCATCAACCATCAAGGCTTAGTTGGACGTTTACAAAAAGTGGTTCCCGAATACATGGTAATGGGCGAGCGTGGCATGTACGACATGAAGGAAATGGAAATGGAACTTCCCGCCAATACAATCCCCATGATGGCGGGGACGGGTCCTTACGGACCAATCGGAATGGGCGGAATGTTCACAACACTTAAAGTGCGCGAAGATCTCAAAGCAGATGACTACTCCGATCCAGGCTGGTACAAACAACCTCCAGGAACACAAGCATACGAATTTAAAGGGACGACCCCACCGGTCACCAGAAGTAACTCCACGGGATCAGGTGCGTCTACTAACAATACGCACCCCCCCTCCGTGACGCCTGATGGGAGTAATCCTCAGGTTCGCAAACCTAGTCAATCCCCAAACAGTTCACACAAACACTAACGCTCGCGTATTCACAGGTACAACCATGATAAAAAACATAGTCGCCTACGCCTTGATCGGCCTATCTGTCTCAAGCATCACATTTTCCTCGTTTGCGCATCAGGCTAGCCCTAAGGCAAATAATGAGCTTGCAAAAGAACAAAAAGACTGGGGAATCGGGGGTGACGCCAAGGCAGTCACGCGCACGATCGAAATAACAATGTTGGACACGATGCGATTTATACCCAATGAAATCACGGTTAAGCAAGGCGAGATTGTCAGACTTACCGTGAAAAACGTGGGCAAGGTCATGCACGAGCTAGTGATAGGGACAAAACAAGAACTCGATACGCACGCGGAAATGATGAAAAAACATCCCGGCATGGAACACGACGAGCCCTATATGGCTCATGTTTCTCCCGGGAAAACCGCTGACATCATCTGGAACTTTAATCGCGCAGGTCAATTTGATTTTGCCTGCTTATTACCCGGTCACTATGACGCAGGAATGGTAGGTAAGATTACTGTTCGCGCAGGGAACTAACGATGAAAATACAAAAATTGCTTGCAGTCACTGGACTGTTAATAATGGGGTCTGGATTCAGTCAAAGCATTCTTGCTCAAGCACTGGGGGAAGGGGTGATTCGACGCATCGATCTGGACAATAACAAAATCACCATTCGTCATTCTGAAATTAAGGAGCTAGACATGCCTCCTATGACGATGGTGTTCGTAGCAAAGCAACCAGCTCAACTTAAGAACCTAGCGCCTGGCGATACGATTGTTTTCGAGGCATTCGAATCTAACGGCCAGTACTCAGTCGGAAAAATACAAAAAAAATAGCACGATGGAATTGTGCTCAAGCTAAACATGACTAAACTCAGGACTGTAAGACCGTCCCTGCAGCCACAGAACGTAGCGATGTAAGTTAATCAGAACAGAAATATCGGCCAGTGGCGTCTTGCAATAGCCACTGGTCTGCCACTCCGAATCAGGCGATCACCGAAGAGACGGCAAAAGTATTGAAATACACAGCCCAAAGACGCCCATGCACATAGTGGCGAGCCCGCCTCCAATCCAAAGAACGTACTTATGTGAATTGGTTAGAACCGCAACATCAGCGCGTAATTTGGAAATTTCACTTTTGCATTCATCCGCGTTGGTCGTCATCGCGTCCTTTAGGTCGACAAGGTCAGATGTCACTTTGACTTCAAACTGAGAGATTCTCTCCCCGAGGTGATCTACCTTCACTTCTAGATGACCTACCTTCACGCCTAGGTGACCGACTTTTACGTCTAGATGACCCACCTTCACTTCTAGATGACCCACCTTCACTTCCAGGTGGTCGACCTTCTCATCAAGATGATCGACTTTCGCTTCGAGACGATCTGTCTTCATCTCAAGACGGCTAGTATTGGCCTCTAGTCGATCCGTCTTCTTCTCCAGGCGATCCGTCTTTGTTTCTAAACGGTCAGTCTTTCCCTCGAGCTGATCGAGCTGTGTCTTCACTCCATGACTAAGCACTCTAAAATCAGTCTTTGTCGCATACTGCTCATGCCTACGCAAAACAACCATCACAATCCCTTCTCAAAATAAATTTCAGAGATGATTTTCTGAAGCTTCTACTCTGGACGAACTAAGTACCAAATGCAATATGGAGGCCCCAACTCTTACAAACATTTACTAAGCCCTCGCATTCAGGACAGAGAACTCGGCCTCAACCATGCCATTCCAACAAAAATCGGCCATAATTCACCTCAAATAACACCTATTTGAGACAAGCCGTGAAAATCACTTCGATTACCGCTACCCCCCTATCATTCCGCCTGGATCAGGGCAAAACAGTGACGATGGGCATTGGCAGCACGACAAAACGTGACGCCATCATTGTTAAGGTTGAGACATCAGAGGGCATTACAGGCTACGGTGAGGCGCATCCTGGTCGCAGTCCGGGCGCTGTCGTCAGTCTGATCCACAACACCCTCGCTCCCATGCTGATAGGCATGAAGGCAACCGACTGCGTAGGTGTCTGGAAGCGCGTACATCGCATGCAGTTGTCGAGTCACGGTGTGGGCTCTGGCGCCTCGTTAGGGCTCGCCGGTATCGACTTAGCGCTTTGGGATATTCGTGGCAAGGCGGCAAATATGCCGCTGTACGAACTGCTCGGGGGAAGCAAGCGACGCCTACCCGCTTACGCAGGGGGTATCTCTTTAGGTTATCAACCAAAAGAATCGCTCGCCGAAGAAGCGCAGGAATACGTTTCGCGCGGTTATAAGGCCGTGAAACTTCGCCTAGGCGACACCGCAGCAAAAGATATTGAGCGTGTCTTGCATGTGCGCAAAGTGCTCGGTGACGACATCGACATCCTAACCGATGCAAACACGGCATACACCATTGCAGATGTACGTCGCGTACTACCCGTGCTGGCAGAAATTAAAGCGGGCTGGCTCGAAGAGCCTTTTGCCTGCAATGACTTTGCCTCCTATCGTGAAGCCGCCAAGATCACATCGCTCGTACCCATCGCCGCAGGTGAAAATCACTACACGCGCTTTGAATTCGCGCAGCTACTCGAAGCCGGATCCATCCGAATCTGGCAACCAGACTTATCGAAGTGCGGCGGGATTACAGAGGGTCTCGCGATCGCAGCCTTGGCCTCGGCACATCGTATTCCCATGAACACGCACAGCTCGGCGACAGGTTTGAACCACGCAGCAACGATTCATTTCGCGTCAGCGATTGAGAACACGCAATATTTTGAAGCCTGCGTGTCGCACTACAACCCGCTACGCGATATGTTTGGCGTCAGTTTTGAAATCGGGCAGGATGGCTGCGTCGAGCCGCTCGACAAACCCGGGATTGGGATTGAGGTCGACGAATCAATTTTTGCAAAATATCCTCTGATAGATGGTCCAGGCTACGTTGTGAAGTTTTAATTGCGATACCTTGTAATCAAACACCTAATAATTCAAACGGAGACATAGATGAACGCATTACTCAAACAGCTTTTAATCGGTGCAACCCTTTCATGCGCACTTGTGACGACCGGCTTTGCACAGCAGTATCCAAACAAAACCGTCAAGATTGTTGTGCCTTATCCGCCTGGTGGATTTAACGACACACTCGCTCGCATCTCCAGCGATAAGCTTAGCAAGCTCTGGAATCAGTCGGTCGTGGTGGAAAACAAGCCGGGGGGTAATACAACAATAGGCAATAGCTACGTTGCAAAATCACCAGCAGACGGCTACACCATCTTGATCACACCACTGCCCTTCTCTGCGCTCCCCGGACTTTACGGCAACAAGCTTCCC
>CAMBPA010000049.1 GCA_945869355.1 Bordetella parapertussis | reverse complement strand
TTGGTGCGATCCCGTCTATGCAGCAAAAACAAATTATGGCGGCATCATTGCCTTGCCGAGTTTTTTGTACTCCACAAGTCGCATCGTTTCAGGATATGTAGGTGGCCTACCCGGCGTGCATGCAATGTGGTCGGGTTCGAACTGGACCTGGCACAAGCATGCCCAACGCAATGATGTGATCAGCACTGAAGCGTATCTTAAAGATTGCATCGAACACGAAACTCGTTTTGCCGGCAAAGCGGTCCAACAAATTTATCATGTCGACTTCTTCAATCAATCCGGCGATAAGTTAGCAGAGGCCGATAGCTGGTGCTTCCGTACCGAGCGCGATCACGCGCGTGAAAAGGGCACTAAGTACAAGGCACTCGCTGAGAAAGGTGATGTGGCCTATACAGACGAGGAAATTAAGGAGGCCTATAAACTCTATGCCCATGAAGAGATTCGTGGGACTACTCCTCGCTATTGGGAGGACGTAGCCGTTGGTGAAGATCTTCCTGTTTTATTCAAAGGACCGATGACGGTCACAGGCTTCATTGCTTACGCGCAAGGCTGGGGCGGGCTATATATCCGCGCCAACAAGCTTGCCTGGCAACTGATTGATGCCCACCCAGGTGTTGGGATCAAAAATCGTTTTGGCGTGCCAGACGTCCCGGAACGCGTCCATTGGGAAGAGGAATTCGCTCTTGAGGTGGGCGCACCAGGTGCTTATGACTACGGCCCTGAGCGCAGCTCATGGCTCATGCATCAACTGACCAATTGGATGGGCGACGACGGTTTCTTGCGACAAGCTGACTGCAAAATTCGGCGACATAATCCAGCGGGGGATATGTTGTTTATCAAAGCAAAGGTCACCCGTAAATACAAAGAGGGCGACAAACATCTTGTGGCGATTTCGCAGGAGGCGCACAATCAGACCAATGAGCTTTCCGTATTAGGGACAGCGATCGTTCAACTTCCAAGTCGAGGCTAATTCGTATGAACGCCCCCCACTATCCTCACGCATGGTTAGATAGCGCGCATGCAACAGGATCTGTAGCGGGCGTTCGCGTACTCGATCTTTCTCGAGTGGTCGCCGGACCGCTGTGCTCGCAAATGTTGGCGGATCACGGTGCTGATGTTATTAAGGTGGAGTCGCGCCTGGGCGATGAGACGCGGCACCTCGGACCTCCCTTTATTGAGCCGGGCCAAGCGGCCTATTTCTCCGCACTTAATCGAGGCAAACGCAGTCTCGAGCTCGACTTGAGCAAGGACGATGATCGCGCTGTGATTGAAGCGCTTTTGGTTCAAGCCGATGTGCTGATTGAAAACTTTGTGCCTGGCACCATGGAGAAGTGGGGGCTTGGTTATGACGAATGTTTAACAAAGAAATTTCCCCAACTGATTTATTGTGGCATCTCTGGTTTTGGCGCAACAGGACCGCTGGGAGGGATGCCAGGCTACGATGCCGTGTTGCAAGCGATGTGTGGTCTCATGAGTATTAACGGCGATGCACAATCAGGTCCGATGCGTACTGGCATCCCCATTGTCGATATTGTCACCGGGTATAACGCGTTTGCAGGGATCACGATGGCACTGCTCGCGCGTGCACGAATCGGACATGGCCAGCGGATCGATGCGACGTTGTTTGATACTGCGCTCAGCCTGTTAATTCCCCATGCCGTGAACTGGATGGCCTCCGGGAAAACGCCTGGCCTGTGGGGTAACGCGCATCCCAATATACCGACCTACAACCGATTTGATGTCGGGGATGGCCAGATGTTTCTAGGCATCCTCAACGATGCGCAATTCGTAAAATTCTGTAAAAAAATTGGTCGCGTTGATCTCGCGACGGACGAGCGCTTTCAAACGAATGTCCGTCGTATTGAACACCGTGACATCTTGCACAAGCAAATAGATGAGGCGCTCAAACCTTTCACTCGCGCTGAGTTGTGTGCCAGCTTGATGGAGATCGGCATTCCGGCAGGTCCGGTGCACAACGTCGCTGAGGCGCTTGGGCAGGCGCACACTGCAGCACGTGACATGCTGGTTACTCGGTCCGACTACCGCGGGCTGGGGATCCCGATCAAGTTGTCAGCCACCCCAGGCCAGGCGGGTCGCAAGCCGCCTAGGCTTGGCGAGCATAATCCAGACATTCTTAAGCGGGATTCGTCCAGTTAAGCCAGGGCACCGCTGGCCTTCCTTAGGGAAAGCGAGCGGTGCCCTCGGCCATATTGGGCGTTTAAACTTAATCATCAGTCAATTCTGCTGAGCTTACGGAGACAACATGAAAAAGATTCTTAACCGCGGCTTATCCTTTGCGCTGGCGGCTAGTGCGCTAGGCTACGGCCTCATGGCCACAGACAATGCTTGGGCCCAAAACAAGTGGCCTGAAAAAACGGTACGAATGATCGTTCCCGCGCCCCCAGGTAGCGCCCCCGATGGGCAAATTCGTTTGTTTAGCCAGAAGCTCAGCGAAATGTGGGGTCAGCCTGTCGTGGTTGAAAACATCGTCGGCGCAGGCGGCCTCATTGGCGCCGATCGCGCTGCAAAAGCCACGCCAGACGGCTATACATTGCTGTACAACACAATCGGTCCGATTGCTGTGGCGCCAAATTTGATGCCAACCAAAATGACGTTCAATCCTGAGAAGGATTTGGTGCCAGTCAGTTTAGCGACCAAGACCCCTAACTGGATCACCGTATTGCCCAACTACCCTGCTAACAACATTCAAGAGTTGATTGCCTTAGCAAAGAAGAACCCCGGGAAAATCACTTACGGCACGGCGGGCCCTGGAACAACGCAACACCTGTCAGGTGAACTGTTGAACCTCATCGCAGGCATCCAGCTCAACGGTATCCCCTACAAATCCAGCGCTCAAATGACCACCGATGGGCTCGGCGGCCAAATCGATATCCTGATACACAACACGCCGGTTCTTTTGCCGCACTTAAAAGCTGGAAAACTTAAGGCGCTCGCCATTACAAGCGACGTACGCTCACCCTCAATGCCGCAGGTACCCACCATGATCGAGTCCGGCGTAAAGGGCTTTGAGATCACCGCATGGTTTGGCTTCCTGGCCCCTGCAGGAACGCCTAAAGCGATTATTGACAAAGTATCGGCAGACGTCAAAAAGGTCTTGGCGATGCCAGAGGTCAATAAACGTATCTTAGATGAGGCCACCATCGTGGTTGGCAGCACACCCGAAGAATATGGCGCATTCATCAAAGCTGAGACCGCCAAGTGGAAAGATGTGATCGTGCGTACCAAAATGACCGCCGAATGATGTTTGAAGCATCGATGCACCTACTTGGTGCGTCGATGCTGCTATCTTGGTGCAGGCATCTCTTGCGCCGCACGCCCACCCCCCGAAGAAAACAGCATCCCATGGCAGCCAAAGGCTGGCATGGGATTTGCTTATTGAAAAGCTCACACGATGTCTTTTCAATCTATTGGGGGCTTTATGACCAAATTGCACACACTCTCCGCCTCGGCGTTGGCCACAGCAATCCTCGCGGCTAGTTGCCTGAGTTCAACTGTTTCTGCACAAACAGCCCCTGCCGCCCCTGAGGCCGCCGCGCCAGGCCCCTTCACCGCAAACGTCACCCTAGTTAACGACTACCGTTATCGCGGCATCTCCCAATCCAATTTCCAGCCAGCCATTCAGGGCGGCTTTGATTATGCGCACTCAAGCGGCTTTTATGTCGGCAACTGGAACTCCTCGATCAGTTGGATCTCCGACGTCGCATCCACCGTTGGAAACAGTGCGTCAGCACCCATCGAAATGGATTTCTACGCCGGCTTTAAGCATGAGTGGTCAAAAGGCTTTACTGCGGACGCTGGGGTCCTGCAGTACTACTACCCCACCTCAAACCTTTCTGCCTTCGCAACAAACCCCAACACAACTGAGCTCTATGTCGCGCAAAACTTTACGTTGAATGCCTTCACGGGTTATTTAAAGTTTTCTTACGCCGTCACACCGCTGTTTGGCACGTTAAATAGCTCAGGCTCCAATTACACAGACCTCACCGTCAACTACGATACCGGCGTCTGGGGTCTTTCGCTGAACGGACATGTGGGCTACCAAGCCGTTGCTGGCCGCTGCGCAGAGGGCATGTCCAACGCTAGCCTGTATTCCTACACGGACTGGAAGCTAGGGGTGACGAAAGATTTTGGTAGCGGGTTCGCGGGCGCGGTCGCTTACGTGGGTACCAATGCAAAGAATGGCGCGTACATGAACCCCAATGCGCAAAATCTCGGCAAGGCGGGCTTCCTGATCTCGTTGACCAAAACGTTTTAACTTTCCTCGGAGATACACGTGAAACTCATCACAGCAATCATAAAAAACTTCAAACTTGACGAGGTCCGGACTGCGCTGTCGGGCGTCGGCGTGTCCGGTGTCACCGTCACAGAAGTAAAAGGTTTTGGTCGACAAAAAGGCCACACAGAGCTCTACCGTGGCGCCGAATATTCCGTCGATTTTCTTCCAAAGATCAAACTAGAGGTCGCAGTCTCTGACGAGCTAGTTGAGACCGCGATTGAAGCAATCGAAATATCGGCACGTACCGGAAAAATTGGTGATGGGAAAATATTTGTTTCGCCCATCGAACATGTGGTTCGCATTCGCACCGGTGAAACCGGCGCATCAGCACTTTAAACATGAGGTGTAACGTGTCTAACACTATTAAGAAACTATTCGCGACTGGTCTATTGACTGCAGCGACCTTGCCCCTCACCGCGGTGGCAGCAGCCCTTGAGCCAAATAAGGGTGATACCACTTGGATGATGATTTGTACGGCGCTCGTCATGCTGATGACTCTGCCAGGCCTCGCTCTTTTTTATGGCGGACTCACTCGTAGCAAAAACGTTCTCTCGGTATTGGTCCAGTGTATGGTGGTGTTTTCACTGATCATCGTTTTATGGTCCATCTACGGCTACAGCCTAGCCTTTACTGAAGGCAACGCCTTTATTGGTAAATTCGACCGCCTGTTCTTAAAAGAGCTTACGCCCGAATCGGTAGCAGCCACATTTAGTAAGGGTGTTGTCATTCCCGAACTCATTTTTATGGCGTTTCAGGGTGTCTTTGCCACGATTACTTGCTGCCTCATCGTCGGTGCGTTTGCCGAACGTGCGAAGTTTTCCGGCATTCTAGTGTTTATGGTGATCTGGTTTACTTTCTCGTACCTCCCAATTGCTCATATGGTTTGGGCCTGGCCTGGTCCAGACGACATCAAAGACGCGGCGTCACTTGAAGCCGTTACTGCCAAAGCGGGCTGGCTGTTCCAAAAAGGCGTATTGGATTTCGCAGGCGGTACAGTCGTTCACATCAACGCAGCGATTGCAGGCTTGGTCGGCTCCTTCGTGATCGGCAAGCGCATCGGGTTCGGCAAAGAATCGATGAAACCACACAACATGGTTCACGTGATGGTTGGTGCTTCATTGCTCTGGTTTGGTTGGTTCGGCTTTAATGCTGGCTCAGCACTCGAGGCCAACGGCACCGCTGCCTTAGCCTTTGCCAACACCCTGTTGGCAACTGCAGCCGCTGTTTTAGGCTGGACATTTGCAGAGTGGATCCTGAAAGGCAAGCCATCATTGCTCGGCGCCGCTTCTGGCTGTGTGGCGGGCTTAGTGGGCATTACCCCTGCAGCCGGTTTTGTTGGCCCAATGGGTGCACTCGCCATTGGCGCACTTGCCGGGTTTGCCTGCGTGTGGGGGGTCAGCGGTTTGAAGCGGTTGCTGGGTTCGGACGATAGTCTCGATGTGTTTGGTATTCACGGCGTAGCCGGAATCCTGGGCGCCATCTTGACTGGCGTATTCGCAGCGCCTTCACTGGGTGGCACAGGAATTTTTGACTATATTACGAATGCCGCCTCGGCTGAGTACTCAATCGCTGGCCAGCTCTGGATACAGACGCAAGGCGTACTCGTGACGCTCGTCTGGTCCGGTGTCGTCGCCTTCATCGCTTTCAAAATAGCTGACATGCTGTTCGGGATCCGTGTCGCTGAAGATCAAGAACGCGAAGGCTTGGATATCAACTCACACGGTGAGTCGGCCTACGAGAACTAAAGTCTAGCGCCGCGCATCCCCGCGCGGCGTATTGCTTGCTCGACCAAGCCGCTCACCTGAGCGGCTTGACTAAATTATTTCAATATACCCAACGCTGCCATTTGTGCTCGGACTGCATGCTTGCGTCCTAACCCGTTAAGCTGACAAGATTTTAGCGATACACAGGTCGAACTGTGCCTATAATTCGCGAAACATATTTCAAACAACGGCCCGGCCGGTTGTTGTCGTTCGCTTCACTAGCACTTCACCCTATCGCACCATCGCGCTAACAGGAGATACAAATGGGTAAATTCGTACAACTAAAGGCCTCGGACGGCCACCAATTTGACGCTTACGTTGCTGAGCCAAGCGGTAAACCTCGGGGACTCGTCGTGATCGCGCCAGAAATTTTTGGTGTGAATAGTCATATCCAATCCGTCACCGACGGCTATGCACAAGATGGTTACCTCGCGATTGCTCCTGCCTTTTTTGATCGTGCCCAGCGCAAATACGATGCCGGCTACACGCAGCCAGATATCGCCGCAGGCGTCGAGATCATGAAGAAAATAAGCTTTGATCACGTTTTGCTAGATGTAGCGGCTGCGCTAGAACACGGCAAGTCTGCAGGCAAAGCTGGGATCGTAGGATACTGCTGGGGCGGCGTCATTGCCTGGCTCGCGGCAGGACGTGTGGCTGGCCTGAGCTGCTCGGCGCCATATTACGGTGGCGCAATCCCAAGCTTCTTGAAAGAGACACCAACGTGTCCAGTTATGTTCCACTTCGGCGAAACCGATCATTCCATCACACTCGAGCAAGCAAAAGTCGTCGCCGCTGCCTATCCAAAAGAACAAAGCTTCTTCTATCCGGCAGGCCACGGTTTTAACTGTGATCACCGCGGTTCCTACGATGCGGCGTCCGCCAAATTAGCACGCGAACGCACCGTTGAATTGCTGCGTAAGCACGTCGGCTAATTCTTCGCCGCACACAAATAAAAAGAGGCTCGCGTTTGATACGCGAGCCTCTTTTTATTGTGGACGCTTATTTTTTGCCTGAGGCCAAACCAGGCAAGTCAGACACGCGTGCGACCTGACCGAGCGACATCAACGCATCAAACAATTGACGGGATGAAAACTCAACGTGTCCCACGCGCGCGCAGTCCTCAAACTTAGCCCACAACTGCTCGCGACTAAGTGGTAGATCTGGTCCGCCGCGCACGGCAACCACCTGGCGACTTTCAATAGTCTTTCCATCTTTAAGCTTGACCGTCACAAGATCGAAGGGCGAATAACCTGGCAAGTTTGGATGCTCCTTCTCGTCGGGTAAGACCATTACTTTCTTCATCAAGTCTTGTACATCTTTACGCACAACAAAGTCGTCAACCAATTCAGTCAAGCCCGCGCGACCCGCAACCACGCACGACGCCATCGCAAACTCCATGCTGAACTTCGCTTCGAGCCCGGTTTGAGGATTGTGGTTACGCAGCACTTTGGTGTTGCGTACGCTTGTCATCGCAGTGATCGATTCGATCTCATCGCCACTGATCGCATGTTCCGCCACAAGATCCAACATGCCATCCAACGCACGATGGGTACAAAAGCATAAGGGGTACTTCTTGACTGATAGTTTGCTAATCGCCAGCTTCCAGGGGTTGGCTGCCTGCACCGGACTCGTCACATCAAAGCGACCATTCGGTGACACGGCGGACAAAAACCCTTGGGGATGCTCAAGCGCATCCGTTGCGGAGGTGAATCCAGCTTTCACGAGTCGTGCAGCCATCACCCCAGCTTGCGCGGAGCGACCTGCATGAAACGGCTTGGTCATCGTGCCGAAGTTCGCCATCGTGCCGGCGCTTTGCGAAGCGCCCATCGAAATGGCCATGGCACACTGCTCTGCATTTAACTTATTGAGCGACGCACATGCTGCAGCGGAACCGATCGCACCGAGAATGCCGGTAGGATGCCATCCCTTGGTGTGATAGTG
>CAMBPA010000048.1 GCA_945869355.1 Bordetella parapertussis | reverse complement strand
GGGGTGCTGGCGTCACGCACGGGTTCTCCCCAGACCCGTGCGCGGTTTCGTCTGTCAATTTGGGCATTTTTTGCGCATTGTGCGATGCGATGTTTGCAAAAAAAAGTATAATTGGTTACGTTTTTAAGGGATTAACCTGACTATATGTTTCGCCAGCGCACGATCAAACAGCTTGTAAAAACCACCGGGGTTGGCCTGCACTCCGGCCGACGGGTCGAACTCACCTTGCGGCCAGCTGCTCCTGATACGGGGATTGTATTTCACCGTATCGACTTGCCTGAGGTTGTAGATCTGCCCGCGCAGGCTGGCATGGTCAAAGATACACGTATGGCCTCTGTCCTCGGACAAGGTGCGGCCCGCGTCTCGACTGTCGAACACCTGATGTCTGCCTTGGCCGGTTTGGGTATCGACAATCTTCATGTTGACCTCACAGCCGAAGAAGTGCCCATCATGGATGGCAGCGCTGCAACGTTTGTGTACCTGTTGCGTTCGGCCGGCATTGAAGAGCAGGGCGTCGCTAAACAGTTCCTGCGTGTGCTCAAGCCAATTGAAATACGTGAAGGCGAGGGCGATCAGGCTAAATGGGCACGCCTTGAGCCACACGACGGTTTTTCGTTGGCCTTTTCGATTGATTTTCATCACCCGGCGATTGATTCAACCGCAAGTTTCGCCGAGATCGATTTTGCGACACATTCCTATGTCAAAGAAATCGCACGTGCGCGGACTTTTGGCTTTGTGAACGAAGTCGAGGCCCTGCGCTCTGCGGGCTTAGCGCGTGGCGGAAGCCTCGATAACGCAATCGTCATGGACGAGTATCGCGTGTTAAACACGGATGGTCTGCGTTATGACGATGAGTTCGTCAAACACAAGATTCTGGACGCGGTCGGCGATCTCTACTTAATTGGGAAGCCACTTGTCGCGCGGTATGTTGCCTGCAAATCCGGGCACGCGATTAATAATCAACTTGTTCGTGCCCTATTGGCTCAGCAAGATGCTTGGGAGTTAGTTACTTACTCTTCTGTGTCCGAGGCGCCTGCGGCGTTTCGTCAAGAGTGGAAGCTGGCTTGATGCCCTGTTCTACCGGCTGATGATGGGCCAGTAGTCTCGCCACCGCATCAGCGAGTGGGCCGGGCCTCAGCTTTCTGTTCAATTCTTCAAATGCACGTAGGTCTTGTTGGTCCAAGGCGCGTGTCTCTTTTTCTGGTTTTTTCGTATCAGGGAGGCCGAGCCCACCCTGAACGCGTAGCTTGATTTCATTGATATTCCAGCCAGAAGAATGCAAGTGAGTGGTTACTCTCGGTGCAATTTGACGGAACTTTGCAGCGAAGGCGGCACTCGAAACCATGAGTGTCAAGGCGTGCGCCTCGAGTTTGATCACCTCAAAAGCGCCTCGCATCGCGGGCGGAATCGCGTCGCCGATTGCTGCCCTGAGTTTTAAGTGCAATTGCGCAGTGGCTAAGACACTCGCCGCTTGCGAGTCATGACCAAGCCAGCCGATCAAATGGGCGCTGCCTGAGGGGGACATGGAACGCGTCCTGCGGGGTGGGGGACTGGCCATAGGTAAAGGAAGTCGATGAAGTTAATAATTATGCCTTCGCGGCAAGGCCAGTATGCACCAATTACGCTTAGTGTTAGCCGATTGGTGACGCTTGTCGCCTTGTTGCTTGTGGCCGCCCTCATCGCAGGCGCGGTGTTGCAGCGCATGGTGTGGGCCTTGCAACCTGAAACTCAACCCTCTGCGCTCGTGGTGGCAGCGATGGCGCCTGCCCCTGCTGTCGCGACGTCGACGGACAATCAGACGGTGCAGCTTTTGGCGACGAAGGTGGGTGAGCTACAAGCCACGATCAAGCGGCTTGACGGGCTAGGCCAACGGGTTGCGAAGGTGGCGGGCTTGCCTGAGGGCGGCATCGCGATCGGGTCGGTCGCCCCCGAGGCTGCTGTTGTATTGGATGACCTTTGGGTACCTTTACCGCCCGGACCACGTTCACGGCCGCTTTCTGAGCTTGAAAGTCAGCTCAATGCTGTGCAAGCACGCGTCACGCGCCAAAGTGATTATTTTTCAATGCTTGACCTTGCCGTCACTGAACGGGCGGCGACGGTTGCGCGATTGCCGACAGCAATGCCGATTGAATCCTATCCGTACTTGAGCTCTTCCTATGGATGGCGACGTAACCCGTTTAATGGGCAGATGAGTATGCATGAGGGGCTGGATTTCAGCGCTCCGGAAGGCACGCCTATCCGTTCGGCATCTGGAGGGGTAGTCCGCACGGTCACGCAGCACCGCGGCTTTGGCAATATGCTCGAGATCGATCACGGGGAAGGTTTAATCACACGTTATGCGCACGCGAAAGTCATCCTGGTCAAAGAGGGTCAACTGGTCACGCGCGGGCAACTCATCGCAAGGGTGGGGTCAACGGGACTATCGACTGGACCCCACCTTCACTTTGAGGTGAGGCAGGACGACAAACCGCTCGATCCGCGTGTATTTTTGGCGGGGCAGCCAATGGCTAGCGCGCCAGCGGAAACCCAGCCCGTAGCGGTTGGATCCTCGGGTGTTACATGGCGACCACGCCTGCGTTAAACTGAAGAACTAGCCGCCACCTTTTTTAGGCGTTTTGCTAATAATTTCTTAGCTATATTAGCGTGGTCGTCACGCAAAATTGTCCAGGTCTAATACGCATGCTTTCTTTGCTTAAAAAAATATTCGGTACACAAAATGATCGTCTACTGAAGCAATTGCGTCGTCAAGTTAATCAGATTAACGCGCTCGAGCCACAGATGCAGGCGCTGTCTGACGCAGAGTTACGGGCCAAGACTGATGACTTTCGTGCGCGGGTGCAGGCCGGTGCGACTCTTGATTCGATACTGCTCGAAGCCTTTGCCGTTGTGAGAGAAGCTGGCGTACGTGTTTTTGGTATGCGGCACTTCGATGTACAGCTGATTGGCGGCATGGTGCTGCATGCGGGCAAGATCGCAGAAATGCGTACGGGTGAAGGTAAGACGCTGATGGCGACTTTACCGGTCTACCTGAACGCCCTGAGCGGACGCGGTGTCCATGTCGTGACGGTCAACGATTACTTGGCTCGGCGCGACGCGCAATGGATGGGCCGTTTGTATACCTATTTGGGTCTGACCGTCGGTGTGGTTGTTCCCCAGCAAGCTAACGAAGAAAAAATTGCGGCGTATCGTGCCGACATCACATACGGCACGAACAATGAATTTGGCTTTGACTATTTGCGCGACAACATGGAATACCGTGTTGAGGATCGACGCCAACGCACACTTGTGTATGCCATTGTTGACGAGGTTGACTCCATTCTGATCGATGAGGCGCGTACGCCGTTGATTATTTCTGGTCAGGCAGAGGATCATACGGAACTCTATGTTCGTATGAACGCTGTGCCGCCCTTGCTGACACGCATGGCGAATGAGCCCAAGCCTCAAGAGCCCGAACCAGAAGGACACTATTGGGTTGATGAAAAAAACCATCAAGTTTTCTTATCCGAATCTGGGCACGAACAAGCCGAAGGGGTATTGACGCGTCTGGGCTTGTTGCCAGAGGGGCAGTCGCTGTACGAGCCGCGCAATATCAGTCTGATGCATCACCTCATGGCGAGCCTGCGCGCGCACAATCTCTTCCATCGTGATCAGCACTATGTTGTTCAGGAAGATGAGGTGGTTATTGTTGACGAGTTTACCGGTCGCTTAATGGTGGGGCGTCGTTGGTCCGATGGTTTGCATCAGGCCGTTGAGGCGAAAGAAGGTGTGAAGATTCAGCTAGAGAATCAAACGCTGGCGTCTATTACATTTCAGAATTTTTTCCGTATGTACGAAAAGCTGTCTGGCATGACCGGCACAGCGGATACAGAAGCCTACGAGTTCCAAGAGATTTATAGCCTTGAGACCGTAATCGTCCCGACCAATCGCCCGATGGTGCGTGCCGATCAGAACGATCAGATCTTTAAAACTGCATTGGAGAAATTCAAAGCGATCGAGGCCGATATACGCGACTGCCAAGAGCGTGGCCAGCCCGTATTGGTGGGTACCACGAGTATTGAGAACTCGGAACTGCTTTCGGGGATGTTAAGCAAATCCGGTCTACGGCATGAAGTGCTGAACGCCAAGCAACACGCACGCGAGGCTGAGATTGTGGCGCAGGCGGGTAAGCCTGGAAATATTACGATTGCAACCAACATGGCTGGACGTGGTACGGACATTGTGTTGGGCGGCAGTATTGAAAAGCATATTGAGGCAGTGCGCGCCAATGAAGCGCTGTCCGAAGCCGACAAGCAGGTGCAAATCGACGCGATGCGTCAAGAGTGGCAGCCGTTGAGTGATCGCGTGAAGGCAGCAGGCGGTTTGCGAATTATTGGCACTGAGCGTCACGAGTCACGTCGTATTGATAATCAGCTGCGTGGTCGTGCGGGACGACAAGGTGATCCCGGATCTTCGCGCTTCTATCTTTCGCTCGAAGATCCGCTGATGCGTATTTTTGCGGGTGATAGGGTACGCGCAATCATGGAACGACTGAAATTGCCTGAGGGCGAGCCCATTGAGGCTGGCATGGTGTCGCGTTCCATCGAGACAGCGCAGCGCAAAGTTGAGGGTCGTAACTTTGACGTGCGTAAGCAATTACTCGAATACGACGATGTGGCAAACGAACAGCGTAAGGTTTTGTACGCGCAGCGTAACGAAGTGCTTGAGGCGCAAACAATTGCCGAGACAGTCGACAATTTGCGCGATGGGACGTTCACGGATCTGGTGACAAAGCATGTGCCTCCGGGCTCGGTCGAAGAGCAATGGGATATCAATGCATTGCAAATGGCGCTCGAGGCCAACTGGCAAATTGCGTTGCCTATTGCGCAGATGGTTCAAGATACCAAGAGCATTAATGATGAAGACGTTTTAGAGAAAGTTCTCGAGGCTGCACAGATAGCCTATCGTCATAAAGTAGAGACGGTGGGCGCAGAGTCCTGGGCGGGTTTCGAGCGTTCCGTGATGCTCCAAGTGATCGATACGCAGTGGCGTGAGCACTTGTCAGCGCTGGACCATTTGCGTCAAGGTATCCATCTGCGCGGTTACGCACAAAAAAATCCAAAACAAGAATACAAGCGCGAAGCGTTTGAATTGTTCTCGGATATGTTGGATCGTGTCCGTGACGATGTCATACGCTTACTGATGACGGTGCGGATACAGACACAAGAAGAAATTGAGCAGGCTGAGCGAGAGGCTACTCAGGCTGTGCAGATGCAGAATGTGCAGTATCAGCACACCGAGTATCAAGATGCTGATCAGCAACAGAGCGAGGCGGCTCCGCAGGCGTCGGACCATCCGGGCACGGTGCGAAATATTCTGCCGAAGGTCGGACGTAACGATGCATGTCCGTGCGGGAGTGGTAAAAAGTACAAACACTGCCATGGGCAGATTAAATAAGGCGAAGTTTGCCAGAGTGAGGCTAGACAATGCAACACGACTTGACGCGCAGCACTCTAGCAATTTTCTTTATCGTAGGCTTGCTGGCACTTTCGCTCTGGGTGCTCAGCCCCTTTCTTGCGGCAACAGTGTGGGCGGTCATGATCGTGGTCGCCACCTGGCCCTGGCTCGTCGCACTCGAACGACTTTTTGGGGGGCGCCGCACGCCAGCGGTTGTTGTCATGTCAGTTGGGATGCTGCTCTTGCTCGTTGCCCCTTTGTGGTGGGCCATTACAACCATTGCGGGACGCTCTGATCAGCTCATCGCCTTTTGGAATGATCTGGCGGACAACGGCATTCCTGCGCCGCCTAGTTGGGTTGAGGCAATTCCTTATGTCGGTGAAAAACTTGCGACCAGTTGGCGGGATTTCATCGCTGGGGGTGCCCCGGGAATACTTGAACACATCACGCCTTATGCTAGTTCGACAGGCAAGTGGTTGTTGTCGCAGTTCGGTGGTTTAGGCGGGATGTTGATTCAGTTCCTGTTGGTCGTTGTGATTGCTGCGATCTTTTACGCATCGGGCGAAGCCGCAGCTTCGATGGCACGAGGTTTTGGTAAACGTCTAGCTGGCAAGAGGGGTGAAGACGCTATTGTCCTAGCCGGGCAGGCGATTCGGGCAGTGGCGTTGGGCGTGGGTGTGACGGCTGTCGCGCAAACAGCGCTGGGTGGCTTGGGTCTTGTGATTGCGGGCGTACCATTTGCGGCGGTGTTGTCCGCGGCGATGCTGATGTTATGTATTGCGCAGCTCGGCCCGAGTCTCGTTTTGTTTCCTGCGGTCGCATGGATGTACTGGGAAGGGGGCACGGGGTGGGCCACGTTTTTGCTGGTCTGGAGTTTGGTGGTAGTGAGCCTGGATAATTTCTTGCGACCCATGTTGATTAAGCGAGGTGCAGATCTTCCCTTGTTATTGATTTTTGCGGGAGTGATTGGCGGCTTGATTAGTTTTGGTTTGATCGGGATCTTTGTTGGCCCGGTCGCGCTGGCCGTCACCTACACCTTGACGCGAGCGTGGATGGCAGACCCATCCATGCATGACAATCGGGACTAAGCTCACTGCGCGTAATCAAGTGGTAGGGCAGTGGTGCACTTGATGGTTTCCATGGCAAAGGCTGAGCTGACGTCTAAGAGGTCGACTGAGCGAATCAGTCTTTTGTAGACGCTGTCATAGCGATCGATATCCGGCACGACAATTTTTAGTAAGTAGTCGGCATCACCGCTTAAGCGATAGATTTCGACAATCTCGGGGATGCTGGTTGCGCCATCCACAAAGCGTTGCATCCACTGTTCATTGTGTTGACTTGTTCGAATCGTGACAAAGGTCGTGAGCCCGAGGTTGAGTTTGCGCGCATCACACAGGGCAACCTGTTTTCGAATAACGCCCTCTGTTTGGAGTTTTTGGATACGCCTCCAACATGGGGTTGGCGTCAGGTTGACGGCTGCGGCTAAATCGGCAAGCGATAAGCTGGCATCTTCTTGCATTAAACGAAGGATTTCCCGGTCTTTCTTGTCGATTGGCATATTTAGTCTGATTTATTGATTAAAAGTAGAAAAATTTTCTAATTAAATAATAAAAACAGCAAAATTAGCAAATTATTTCTTATGGAGGCTGTCTATCATGTGCATATGTCTAGTCTCCTCTTCCAGTCACATGCTGGCCGGCAAGTCACTCTGGAATCCAATCCGGAAGCTGACTTGCCGTTTTCTTTGCTGGACAGAGTGGTACCGAGCCTGTCCGCAGAGCTCGAGGCAGCATGCTTGAGTGAGCCTGATTTAGTGCCCTACCGCACGCGGCAAGCAATTGGCCGACAGCTTGGCCGGCAGGCTGCGGTCGATCTCATTGCGGCCATTTTGGCGCTCCCGAGATCCACGCAGAGCTATACACGCCACACCTTGCATGCGGATCCGCTCGGGCGTTTTACGGTGGTTGGCCTAGTCTGGGGATCCCAGCAGTGCAGTCCGATTCACGCACATTATGCGTGGTGCGCTTACCGTATTTTGGCCGGCGAGTTAACCGAGGGCTTCTACCAATGGGATAGTTCGCAACGCCACGCCTACCTACTGAGCCAATTTACACGCGAGCCTGGATACAGTGCATGTGGGCACGCGGGGCTTGAGTTTATTCACCGACTTGGCAATCGGACGACTGAGCCCGCCGTATCCATTCATGTCTATGGGTTGGATGTGGGGCGTATCGGCACGCACGTCAATCGCGTCTTGGCCTCAGCACAGACCTTGAATTAAGCGTGGACTCGTTAGATCAAAAATACAGTTGCCAGACCTAAAAAGATAAAGAAGCCCAGCGAATCCGTTGCAAAAGTCAGAAGCACGGACGAGCCCATGGCAGGGTCCTTGCCCAGCCGCGTGCGAACCACCGGTACGAGCACACCAATGGTGGCACCAACGAGCATGTTGCAGATCATGGCACCCATCATGACGAGCGCGATCAAAACGGAATGCGAAATGAGCCAGGCAAAGACCGCGGCGATTGAGCTCCCGAGCAACCCCACTAAAAAGGTGACGAGCATTTCACGCTTGACTAAAGGCCATACGTTTTTAGGTGTGAT
>CAMBPA010000047.1 GCA_945869355.1 Bordetella parapertussis | reverse complement strand
TGGTTTGATGAGCCCGCCAACAACTTTCGACCTGGTGCACGATGATGACTGTCAAACAACGTTTACAAAAAGAAGAGATCCTTCTAGCACCTGGCATCTATGATGCCTTCTCTGCGATGGTTGCCGAGCAAAGCGGCTTTGAGGCGGTTTATCTTTCTGGCGCATCGATTGCCTACACGACACTCGGACGCTCGGACGTCGGCCTCACTACCTTTACAGAGGTCAACGAGAAAGTCGCGCAGATACGAGACCGGATCAAACTCCCCATCATTGTGGATGCCGATACGGGCTTTGGTAATGCACTGAACACAGAACGTACCGTACGCGGCTTCGAACGCCTCGGCGCCAATATCATTCAGTTAGAAGACCAAAGCTTTCCTAAACGATGCGGACACCTTGATGGAAAAACGCTGGTGTCTACGCAAGAAATGGTGGGCAAAATTCGCGCCGCCACAGATGCCCGTCATAGCCCAGACACACTCATCATGGCGCGCACCGATGCAGTGGCCGTAGAGGGCTTCGAGGCGGCGCTCGAGCGCGCAGAAAAATACCTTGCAGCAGGCGCCGATGTATTGTTTGTCGAAGCCGTTCGCTCTGATGAGCAAATGAAGATTGTGAATGCCCAATTTAAGGGACGTGTTCCGTTACTCGCCAATATGGTCGAAGGTGGGAAAACGCCCGTAAAGTCCACGCAAACCTTGCGGGCACTCGGGTATTCGATTGTCATCTTTCCCGGTGGTACGGTTCGAGCTGTCGCGCATACCTTGCAGCAATATTATGCAAGCCTGAAGCAAACCGGGAGCACCCAAGCGTTTCAGGACCGCATGCTTGATTTTGATGGTCTCAATAACCTGATTGGCACACCAGAGCTTTTGGCGCGCGGCAAACGATACGAGCAAGGCAACAGCTAACCTACGCAGCGCACGCTATCGCCCAGCTGAAAACACTTATCCATTAACAAACACTTACTAATAATGAAAACATATCGTATCGCAACCATCCCCGGTGACGGCATCGGCAAAGAAGTGGTCCCTGAAGGACAAAAAGTACTTCAAGCCATTGCCCAACAAAATAAGAATCTGAAGTTTGACTTTCAGGACTTTGATTGGGGGGGTGACTATTACCGCAAGCACGGTGTAATGATGCCAGAGGATGGGTTAGACGCGCTGCGCGACAAAGACGCGATCTTGTTTGGATCGGCAGGTGACCCACACATTCCAGATCACATCACGCTTTGGGGTCTACGACTAAAAATTTGCCAGGGCTTTGATCAGTATGCCAACGTGCGTCCGACCCGCATCTTGCCAGGCATCGATGCGCCTCTGAAGCGCTGCACGCCCGAGCAACTGAATTGGATCATCGTACGCGAGAACTCTGAAGGCGAATACTCTGGCGTAGGGGGGCGAGCCCACCAAGGCCATCCGATTGAAGTCGCAACCGATGTCAGTATGATGACGCGCGCCGGCGTCGAGCGCATCATGCGCTATGCCTTTAAGCTTGCACAATCGCGCCCACGCAAGTTGTTAACTGTCGTCACGAAATCCAATGCGCAGCGCCATGCCATGGTCATGTGGGATGAGATCGCTGTACAAATCGCAAAAGAGTTTCCAGACGTTAAATGGGACAAAGAGCTTGTCGATGCCGCGACAGCCCGCATGGTGAATCGCCCAGCTACGCTTGACACCCTCGTCGCCACCAATCTGCACGCCGACATCTTGAGCGACCTTGCGGCCGCGTTGGCCGGCAGCCTTGGCATTGCGCCGACCGGCAATATCGACCCCGAGCGACGCTACCCCTCCATGTTCGAACCCATCCACGGCTCGGCGTTCGACATCATGGGCAAAGGTCTGGCTAATCCAATCGGCACCTTCTGGTCGGTGGTGATGCTGCTCGAGCACTTGGGTGAACAAGCCGCCGCCGATCGGTTGATGCATGCGATTGAAGCGGTCACGGCCAACCCACGCCTGCATACACGTGATCTGGGTGGTTTAGCCACGACTGCCCAGGTCACTGCTGCTGTGTGTGAGCAACTAAAGTAAGTTGTCTGGCGAATTAGGTTGCTTACTGGGTGGTTTCAGTCAATTCGTGACATAATTTTGGGGAGACAAATCATCCCAACATCACATTAAAAATGTCTGAGCATACGCAGCAGCAATCCTTAGGCGCCACGCCCTTTGCAGGGCTCGTGGTGATCGAACTAGGAAATAGTGTGGCCGCCCCGTTCGCCGGTCAAATCTTCGGCGAGCTTGGTGCCCAGGTCATCAAAATTGAAAAATCAGATGGTGACGACGCCCGCAAATGGGGACCGCCCTTCTGGGAAGGTGCCTCACCTTTCTTTCAGTCACTCAATCGCAACAAGAAGTCCGTGGTCTGCGACTTGCGTAACGAAACCGAAGTCGAAGCCCTGCGCCAGTACATTTGTGAACATGCCGATATCGTGATCCAAAATCTGCGTCCCGGTCATGTACAAAAACTCGGACTCGACGGCGTCACCCTTCTCGCACGCCAACCGCGACTGATTTATTGCAATCTGGGTGCGTTTGGCAATACTGGCCCCTTGAAAGACCGTCCTGGCTATGACCCACTGATGCAAGCGTTTGGTGGAATCATGAGCACAACCGGTGAACCAGGTCGCCCCGCTGTGCGCGTAGGGGCCTCGATCGTCGATATGGGTACCGGCATGTGGGCGGTGATTGGTGCGCTCACGGCACTTCTTGAGCGCCAGACGACGGGTCGCGGAAGAGTCGTCGACGTATCGCTTTTTGAAACCGCTACAACATGGGTTTCGCTTTTAGCAGCCCAATACTTTGCGAGTGGCAAGGTCACAGCCAAGCAAGGCTCTGGCGCCCTTGGGATTGTCCCCTATAAAAGTTATCTCACGCTTGACGGAGAACTCGTCATTGCGGCCGGAAGCGATGCACTCTTTAAGACGCTCGCCAAAACAGTTGGGCATCCCGAATGGATAGACGACCCTCGCTTTATCGGTAATCCACAGCGCGTCGAAAACGAAAAGCTGTTGTACGGCATGCTAGACGAACTCATTGCAGCCAAACCTACTGCCCATTGGGTGACGGCGCTAGAAAAAGCCGGCGTACCGTGTGCACCCGTCAACGATATCGCCCAAATGGCTGCCCACCCTCAGACTGAAGCACTGGGATTAATTCAGGATGTGCCTGGCTCCGGCATGCGCTTCATCGGTCTGCCCATTAGCTTCGATGGGGTTCGACCCCACCCAAGCGCCCCTCCGCCCAAACTTGGCGAACACACCGAATTGCTTAACAACAGGAAAAAAACATGACGAGCTTTCCCACCTACGAGACCATCGCAACAGAAATGGTCGGTGCCCACGTACTTAAAGTGACACTGAATCGACCTCAGGTTGGCAACGCAATCAACACACAGTCTGGTCATGACCTGCTCGATCTTTGGAATCGGTTGACCGCTGACGCCGGCGACATTCGCTGCATCGTGTTGACCGGTGCTGGCGAGAAAATATTTTGTGCGGGCGGCGATCTCAAAGAGCGCAATGGCATGACCAAAAAGCAATGGACACTGCAGCATGAGCTCTTTGAGCGCATGTACTGGACCTTGGTCGACTTACCCATCCCCGTGATCGCTGCCGTCAATGGTCACGCCTATGCTGGCGGACTCGAGATGGCACTGTCCTGCGACTTTATCTACGCAAGCAACGCTGCGCGCTTCGCCCTCACAGAAGTGACGCTGGGGATTATGCCCGGCGCTGGCGGCACACAGAATCTGCCGCGCGCGATTGGCGAGCGACGCGCAAAAGAAATCCTAATGACCGGCAAACCCTTTAGCGCACAACAAGCAAACGAGTACGGACTCATCAACGCGATCCTCGAGCCCGCCGACGTCTTGGCAAAAGCCCTGGAGACCGCTGAAGTCATCGCCTCTAATGCCCCATTGTCTGTGCGGCAAATTAAGAAATCGGTACGTTATGGCGGTCAAATGGAACTGCGTACGGCGTTCCGCTTTGAGATTGAAGCCTACAACCATCTTATTGATACCGAAGATCGCATGGAAGGCGTCAAGGCCTTCAATGAAAAACGAAAAGCTAACTTTAAGGGCTGTTAATCATGAGTCATCCCGTTCAAAACATCAGCATTTCATCTGGCGAAGACTATCCAGAAATTCGTGAAGGCGTGAAGCGCGTTTGCGCAGATTTTCCTGGTTCATACTGGCGTGGACTCGAAGAGAAGCTGGCCTACCCGACTGAATTCGTTCAAGCTCTGACCGCTTCAGGCTATCTCGGAGCCCTGATCCCTGAAGAGTACGGTGGCAGTGGCATGCCTCTGCGTGCGGCCATGGTGATTCTTGAAACCATCCACGCCTCAGGTTGCAATGCGGGAGCCTGTCACGCCCAGATGTACACCATGGGGACGGTGTTGCGTCATGGTAGCGACGCACAGAAAAAGAAATACCTACCCGATATCGCGAACGGCAAGCTTCGACTACAGGCCTTTGGCGTGACGGAGCCCACTACCGGCACAGACACGACCAAGCTAAAGACCCGTGCAGAGCGCCAAGGTGACCATTACGTGATCAATGGTCAAAAGGTTTGGACCTCGCGTGCCCTGCATTCCGACTTAATGTTGTTGCTTGCGCGCACCACGCCACTCGATCAGATTAAAAAGAAAAGTGATGGTCTCTCGGTATTTTTGCTCGATATCCGCGATGGGTTGGGTAAAGGCTTAGATATTCGCACACTGAAAGCCATGGTGAACCATCATGCGACTGAGGTATTTTTTGACAATCTAAAGATCCCTGCAGACTGCCTGATTGGCGAAGAAGGCAAAGGCTTTAAATACATTTTGGACGGTATGAACGCCGAGCGTATTCTCGTTTCAGCCGAGGCAATTGGCGACGCGAGATGGTTTACCCAAACAGCAGTGAAGTACGTCAACGAACGTCGCGTATTTGATCGCCCTATTGGACAAAACCAGGCCGTGCAGTTCCCGATCGCTCGTGCGTATGCTGAAACCGATGCAGCCGATCTCGTGCTACGTCGTGCTGCGGCACTATTTGACGCAGGTCTTCCTTGCGGTGATGATGCCAATATGGGTAAATTACTGGCCTCAGACGCCACCTGGCATGCTGCGGAAGCTTGTCTCCAGTGTCACGGCGGCTTTGGCTACGCCAAAGAATATGACGTCGAAAGAAAATGGCGCGAAACGCGTTTGTTCCAGATTGCACCGATCTCGACTAACCTAGTGCTGTCTTATATTGGTGAACACATGCTGGGCATGCCTCGTTCGTTCTAACCATCACAACCACAATTCCGGAGATAACAACATGACAGGTCTAACTAAAGCGCTTGGCGCCTTCGTTGCAAAACCAAGTTTCGGCGCGGACGAGCGCGCGGCACTTGAGGTGGCGAAAACGGGATTTATCGACACGATTGCGACGATGATGGCAGGCAACTCCGAACCTGTCGTCAATATCGTACGCAAGTACTTCGCTGAAGCGACCACACCGGCCGAAGCACCTGTGCCCTTCTTGGGGACCATGCACCCCGCCGCACAAGCCGCGTTCATCAACGCGGTGGCAGGCCATGCGTTGGACTATGACGACGTCGCCATCTCCGGTCACCCGAGCACGGTGCTCGTCCCTGCGATTCTGGCTGAGGGCTATCGGCTTAACTGCTCCGGGCTCGATGCCTTACGTGCCTACGTTGTGGGCTACGAGGTCTGGGGTGAACTCGTCAACCGCGAGACAGATCAATACCACCTGAAAGGTTGGCATCCTACCGGCGTGTTTGGTGCGGTAGGTGCGGCGGCCGCTGTCGCCTATCTCAATAAATTTAATGAAGCAGACGCAACCCAAGCGCTTGCAATCTCTGCAAGTCTGGCGAGCGGCTTAGTCGCAAACTTTGGCACCATGACCAAGCCCTTTCATGCCGGCCGCGCAGCGTCACATGGCATTGAGGCGGTCAGACTATCCAAGCTTGGCATGACGTCTGCACCGGATGTCTTTGAACATCCCGCTGGCTATCTCTTTGCACTCTCTTTAGCCGGCAAAGTCGATCGTACGCGACCTGCCGATACGCTCGGCAAAACGCTCAGGATTCTAGACAGCGGCTTATCCATCAAGCGCTACCCTGTTTGCTACTCAAGTCATCGCACCATTGATGGCGTCATTGAGATTGCAGATCGCGAAAATTTACAGCCTGAAGAGATTGCAGAGGTTGCGCTCACCCTGGGACATGCACAAGCATCGATTCTGCGTAACCATCATCCTAAGACTGGGCTCGAAGCGAAGTTCAGCGCTCAGTTTGCAGTCGCCTCAGCGATTGTTGCGCGCGAAGTTGGGCTATCGCAGTTAACGGATGAGTTCGCGACGCGCAAAGATGTATCGAATCTCTACAGTAAAGTGAAGGTCTCCACGGTCGATACATTCTGCCCCCTAGAGCCCGCCTTTGCTTTCACCGACCGTGTCGTCATCAAAACAACCGACGGTCGCAGCTTTGATTCGGGTGAAATTCGTTTCCCCTTAGGTAACTCCAAGAACCCCATTGATGCCGCTGGCTTAAAAAAGAAATTCAACGACTGTGTCACCACGGGGCGGGCAATCAACCCTGCCATCAAGGGTGCCGATAGCGGCCTGTACGACCGGATCGTCGCACTGGAAACACTTCCTTCCTTGAGGACGCTCTTCTCGGCCTAAACCGCTGAGATTCGTTCACCTAAGCTGCGATGGCAAAAAGCGTTGTCTGGTTCAAAAAAGATTTGCGTGTCCAAGACAACGCTGCGCTTGCGAGCGCAGCAAAAAGTGGTTCGCTTTGCTGCATCTACATCGTCGAACCCAGCCTTTGGCGCAGTCCAGATGCTTCGAAGCAACACTATGCGTTTGTTCTAGAAAGTCTTCGAGATCTGTACGTTGCGCTCAGGAACCTAGGCACGACGCTGCATGTATTAACGGGTGAAGCGTGTGAAGTTCTCGCGCGTCTGCACGCTCAAACGCGCTTTGATACGCTCTACTCCCATCAAGAGACTGGCAATTACGCCTCCTATGTGCGCGATCTTGCCGTCAAAGGCTGGTGCAAGAAGGAGAATATCGCGTGGCATGAGCCTATACAGTTCGGAATCTTTCGGGGGCATCTTAATCGCGACGAATGGCAAGGGCGTTGGAATCAACACAATAGCCAAGCACTCATCCCTGCACCCGGACATATACTGTCTTTCGCTCCAGCTGACGATTGGGGCAAGCCACCGAGCGCAGAACAGCTTGGAATGAATCTTCTGGACCCGCCTCAGCGTCAGCGCGGCGGGCGCACACAAGCCCTAGAGGTGCTGGATGATTTTTTGAATCATCGCAGTGAGCGCTATCGCGGAGGTATCTCCTCTCCGCTCACCGCACCCACCGCGTGCTCAAGGATCTCACCCTACCTTACTCACGGCTGCGTCAGCGTGCGAGAGGTCTTTCAACGTGTCGCCCATGCCATTGAAAGTGAACCACAACAAGATACGCGTCGTGCGAAAGGCTTGCGCAGCATGGTGAGCCGTCTGTACTGGCACTGCCACTTCATACAAAAGCTTGAAAGTGAGCCCGCGCTCGAATTCCAGAACATGCACCGCGGATACGACGGTTTACGTGAAAACGATTGGAACGAAGAACGCTTCAGCGCCCTCAGTGAGGGGCGCAGCGGATGGCCGATGATCGATGCGTGTGTGGCGATGCTTAAACATACGGGGTGGATTAACTTTCGTATGCGTGCCTTAATCGTTTCAACGGCAGCCTATCCGCTGTGGCTCCACTGGAAACCGGTCGGAAACTGGCTCGCACAACATTTCCTAGATTACGAACCTGGCATTCATTGGAGTCAAATGCAAATGCAATCAGGCACGACGGGAATTAATATCCCGCGTATCTACAACCCGATTAAACAAGCGCAAGATCACGATCCCCGTGGAGTCTTCGTCAGAAAATGGATCCCTGCACTGAGACAAGTGCCAGATCTCTGGATTTTTGAACCTTGGACTATTCCTGACGACCTAACGCGTAATGTTTCTAAGGTCTCTCACCCTCT
>CAMBPA010000046.1 GCA_945869355.1 Bordetella parapertussis | reverse complement strand
CAAGATCCACACCGTACTGATAGATGTCCGGACGATATTGAACGGAGATCCATTCGACCGGTCGGTCTGACAGATCGTAAACAATTCTGTCTGAGATAAGAAGCGCCTCTCCCGGTTCGATATGCAAGGCGCGCGCGACGGCAGGCGTTGCGTTTTTGGCGCTAATGACTTGTTCCGCTCGTCCAATAATGATTCCGGCTGTCTCCAATAACTCTAACAAGGGTTTGGTGGACATTTGCTCGGACTTGATTTGACGCGTAACGCCTTGTGGCAGATACGTGACAGCGTAGGAAAATGGGACCCCGTCTAAACTTCTGACGCGTACCGACCATAAAACAGGTTCTCCGCGTTTGACTTTTAGCGTGCGGACAACATCGTCTGTCGCCGCGATGGTCTCGTAAGAGAGCAACTCGACTGTCGTTGAATCACCCATCCTGCGGTTGTTCTCAATCATGCCCTCAACACCGGCTAACAAGTGGGTGCTTGGTCGATAGGCAGCAACGCGAGAGGCCTTGCCTTGTTGGCGACTAATTAGGCCTCGCGCAGAGAGTTCGTCCATTGCGCGACGCGCTGTAATGCGCGAGACATTAAGCTCTTTTTCAATCTGACTCTCACTCGGGAATAAGCTGTCTGGCGCAAATATACCGTTTTGAATGCAGTCCCGTAGGTGAGAGTAAATTTGGTGATAGAGCGGCGTCGGTAGCGACTTGCTTACATTAAAGTTAGACCATTTCATACGGAGTGATTATGTAAGCCCTGGGAGCCAAAGAACAAGCTGAGGGAAGAAATAGATGAGCACCATCAGAAATAGATACAGTCCCCAGAAGGGCATGGTTCCGCGGATGACACTGCTGAGCGATTCGCCTGAAATATTTTTTATCACGAATAAATTCATACCCATCGGCGGTGTGACTTGCCCTAGTTCAACCAACAGAACAATGAGGATACCAAACCATATGGGATCAATGTTGTAGACATGGAGTGAGGGCAAAAGAATGGGTACGGTAATGACCATCATACCCATGCTGTCTACAAAACAGCCAAGAATCGTCAGCGCTAACACGACAAACAGCAGAAACATTTCTTTTGAAATGCCCGCTTGTGTGACGCCCTCTGATATTTCTTTCGCGATTCCTGCCAAGCCAATTGCGTAGGAGAATAAAAAGGCTGCATACACAACGAACAGGATTGATCCTGTCGCAATAACGGATTTCCGTATGGCACGACGAAGCGTTGAAAACGACATCTCGCCCCAGATCTTGGATACTAACCAAGCGATACAACAGCCAAGCGCGGCGGCTTCTGTCGGGGTCACAATCCCGCTGTACAGACTGCCCATTAATAGGATGATCATCACACCGAAGGGCATGACATCATTCACCACGCCAAGCCATGACGTCCTCGGCCCGGAGTTGTCTTTCGGCGCAAGGCTAGGGTTAAGGACAGCGCGTATGCCAACGTAAAGCATAAAAAGTCCAGTCAGCACTAAGCCTGGGACAATACCAGCTAAAAACAGTTTGGCGATCGATGTTTCGGCGAATGTGCCGTACACAATCATGGCGATCGAGGGGGGAATTAGAATACCAAGCGTACCGCCTGCCGCCAAGGTGCCGGATGCGAGAGACATATCGTAGCCCCGCTGGCGAAGCTGAGGGACGGACACTGTTCCGATTGAGGCTGCGCACGCTACGCTTGAGCCACTCACCGCCGCGAAGACGGCACAGCCAGCGATATTCGTTTGTAGAAGCCCACCAGGTAAAAAGCGTACAACCTGAGAGAGCCCTCGAAAGATTCGCTGGCTTAAACCGCTTTCAAGAAGAATCTCTGCCATCAGTATAAATAAGGGGATTGCCGTCAAGGTGAAGCTGTTCATGCTCCCCCAGCTCACTAAGCCTAAGGACGTGAGGCTTGGCACACCACCTGCGTGCAGAAGGTAGGCGAGAGCCGCAATTCCGACAGCAAACGGAATCCACATCCCAGAAACGAGGAGACCAACAAAAAGAAGTAAGAGAGGAATCGTTGCACTATCCATTGAAAGCCTCTTTTCTGTTGGTCTTAAGAAGCATCTTGCAGTCGTTGATAATGTGTACGACAAGAACAAGAGAGGTCGAGAATGCGCCAACGACCATGAGCAGTTGAGGTATCCAGATTGGGGTCCGCAAGATTGTCAGGGCAGAGATCTCTTTTGCATGGGATCGCGTGACCAGACCCCAAAAGTGCCAAAGCAGTAAAAGCATGAAGGCGAGTGCGAGTGTGTCGAAGACCAACTGGTATCTTGCTCGGTTGATCGGGGACAACCAATCATAAAAAGCGTCTACACGAAAAAGGGCTTTTTCGTGTAGCGCTACCGAGAAGCCAAAAAAAGCAAGGCAAACTAAGGCATAGCCGCCAAGCTCGTCTACAACCAGGATTGACCAATTGACCGACCAGCGCAAAAGCGCATCTAACGAAATACAGACCGCTAACGTACCCAGTACCAGCTCACAAATAATGAGCTGTAGGTTCGTGAGCTTTCTTACTAGACTTGCAAATTTACTTTCATCGAGGCTGACATTCACAGTCATTCCTTTCGAACTGGATTATTTATTTAACGCAGCGCGAACTTTCTTAAGTGCCTCGGTTGCTTCGGGGCCACGCTGCTTTGCCCAGTCTTCCCAATAAGGTGCCATTTTCTTTGTGGCAGCCGCTACTTGCTCTGGAGTCGCTTCGTTAATGACCATTCCTTTACTTTTTAATATTGCTGTCACTTCAGATTCCTCTTTGCCGAGTTGATCCGTCGTGGTCGGAGCTAATCGCTGTACAGCTTGTCGAATTTTTTGTTGATTAGTCTGGGACAATTTGTCAAAAGCTTTTTTGTTGACGATATACACGCCATCGAAGTAGTTGACCCCTAGACGGTAGTTGTATTTAAGTAAGTCACCCCAAATCTTTCCACCACCTGCGCTCGCTGTGAATACGCCGTCGATTGTTCCGCGCTGAAGCGAAGGAGGTACCTCGGGAGCACCTAAAGTGATCGGCACGCCGCCAAAACGCTTAACAAATTCGGCTTGCTCGGGCGAAGTGACTCTGAATTTTTGTCCAGAGAACTCTTCGAGATTACCCAATTTCTTTGTTGTGAAAGCGACTTGAAATGGGAAAACAAAACGTCCGAGGACGACAACATCTTGCTTTGCAAAAGCTCTGTCGATGTAGGGCCGCATGATCTCTTCGGCTTTATCGAACTCCGCTCTGCTGCTGATCAACATGGGAAGTCGTAGAACGCCTGCTATGGGTACCGCGCCTAAGAAAAAGCCGTCATCACCGAATTGCACGGTGCCTTCACCTGTTGCCTGGGTAATGTCCGAGGACTGAATCGGCAGCGAACCAGCCAAATTCAGCTTTATTTTTACTTCGCCATTGGTGTCTTGTTCGATAGCGGTGATGATACGTTTCAATCCCTGAACGTTTGCGAGTGCCTCAGAAGGTCCAAAGGTGTAGGCATTCCAAGTGATCGCTTGTGCGTGGCTGCTTGTGTGGCCGGCCAAGCTAAGCGTCAAGGCCATAAAAATAGCACTGAGTTTCGTTTTCATTTCTTGTCATCCTTAGAGGTGTAGTTGTTTTCTAGTTCAATGAAAGCAGGGTATTCAAAAAGATTCCATAACCCACGGTGGTCCAGCATTTGATTCGACATGGATTTTGTGGATCCTGTCTTGAGCAACTCCGAATATAAGGTATTTCCAATTGATGCAAAGACACGAGTAATTGAATTTGGATAAATCGCGAGTCCGTATCCCAGCTCTTCAAGCTCTTTGGCCGGCAGCATCGGTGTTCTGCCACCTTCCACTTGATTGGCAAGAGTGGGAGTTTGAATCGCCTGATTAAGTAGACGCATTTCATCCACGCTTTCCGGCGATTCGACGAAGGCGACATCGGCTCCGGCTTCTGCGTACAGGTTCGCGCGTTCGATCGCAGCCTGAATGCCCTCGCTCGATCGCGCGTCGGTGCGCGCAACAATGACCGTTTGCTCATCTTGACGCGTATCGACCGCTGCACGAATGCGACCGACCATTTCCTGAATAGAGACGATTCGCCGACCGGGTTCATGTCCGCAACGTTTGGGCCAGTCCTGGTCTTCGATTTGGATGCCGCTGACACCTGCGCGCTCCATCTCTCGAACAGTACGCATAATGTTCAGCGGGCCACCATAGCCTGTGTCTGCATCAGCAATCAGTGGCAATGCCGTGACATCACAAATACGCTTGGCTTGATCAAGGATTTCAGCAAACGAGAGCACGGCAATGTCTGGCGCACCGAGTCGTGTGATGGAGACTCCAGAACCCGTCATGTATATGGCTTTTGCACCAGCTTTCTCAGCGAGTCTTGCTGTGAGGCAGTCGAAAACGCCTGGAGCAATTAATAGTTTCTTCGATGCCAACAGGGCGCGAAGCGTTGCATTTTTTCCGCTGTGAATGCCCAGCGATAGTGGCATATCTTTCATGCTGTACCTTTTTGGTTGACTAAAGAGTTTCTATCGTGACGGGAAATAGTTCGCGATGATCTGCGGCGGGCATGACGTGATATGCAGAGAATCGATAGGCCTTTCCCGCGGCTAATTCTGGCGGAGTGAAGGGAAATGCTAGATTGCCGCCTGTACATTGCCGTCCACTAAAGCCTTGGTGGAGTAAGAACTGTTTGAAGGTCTTTGCAGCCGCAAGCGCGAGATCTGGAGTTTGCGCGATGACCTCGATGAGAATAAATGACTCGCGTGTGGATCCTGAAACATTCTGACTTTGCTGTGGATATACGCCGTCGATGCCATAGAGTCTTGGGTAGATTTGGTAATCACCTGGCACCAGTGCTCGCGTCGTTGATTCCACAGTGGCGATCAGCTCGGGAAGGCGCTGAATGACTTTGGGGTCTGCCGTTCCGGCGAGCAATACCGCACGATGTCCGAGGAGCATGCTGGCTTCGACTTTGATGGTCGTGTGCGTTGCGTCTTGCCAGGTGGCGCCCGATACGTAGGTGCGTCGATCATCGAGCGCTCGGTATGTGGCGGTATCAACCTTGAGTGTGCCGTCTGGCTCAGTGAAACTGACAGGATCTGCTTGTTCATACAAGCTATGTGCCGCCACCGAGAGAGGGGTTGCACGACGATCCGGGTTCATACTTTCTAACTCAAAGCCGTCGGCATTTAGGGTCGCGAGCATCGCGTCACGACCGCCCGGCTCGCAGCAAATCGAGGTGCACTCAATAATTTTCGACATGTGCATGACGTTAGCCATATCGAAACCCAACATCTTCGGTATCGAGGCAAAGACGGCCGTGTCACAGGCGCGTCCCGCAATAATGACGTCTGGGTCAAGCGCGAGCGCCTGCTCGAACGGGGCGCAGCCCATTTGCCCAACGATATGCGTGCTTGCTTTCAGATCCTCGGCTGAAACGGCAAGATCGCCTCCGAGTGGGACGAGCGTGTTGGTGTCAAGTGCCTGGATGACCCGCTCTGCTTTGAGGTCTGCTCGAATCGAGGCGAGACGAAAATGCAGTTTATGTTCCGCGGCAATCGAACGAATCATCGCGAGAGTCGCATCGAGGTGCGGCGCGGCGCCTGAGGTCCCTGCGGTGCCTATGATGAGCGGAATGTTGAGACTTCTTGCTGCGAGGAGCACGGCTGCGAGATCGCCTCGGGTCACGGCTGGGCTCGTCGCCATTTCGCCAGACCCTAGGTAGGCTGGGCCTGGGTCGACTGATCCCATGTCACAGCCGATGAAGTCCGGCTTTCGTGCGAGTCCCGCAGCAAAGGCTTTGTGCGGGATGCCATAGCCGAGTTGACCGGAGGCGGACAGCACACGTAGGGTGGTGGGACGACGTTTGAGTAGCTCTTGAACTGCGCTCATAGCTCTAATCCTAGCAAGGGTACGTGTTGTTGGGCGCCGTACACATCGCGGTCTCCCGGGCTGCCCGACACAATTTTCCGGGGCATCGCAATTTTGATTGCGCGCGCAGCGTCATAGGACGTGATGGATATCTTCTCTGCTGCGGTGTTGTAGAGGCGTCCAATCGTCTCGACAGTGAGTGCGCTCGAGCGCAGTGCCAGTTGATAGCTCTCCTCGCTCGGGAACATCAAATCAAGCGAGAGGGTGAGAGGGCCGGCATTTTTACTGCGAATGACGGTAGCTAGATCCTGAAGTTTGGTCATATTGTCATTGATCTGAGAACGTTCGTTGGGGGAGTGTGCTAAGAACGGCAAAGCGGTTGTGCATCAATTCGTCTTGATGTTAGCTTGTTATAACAAGCTGTCAAGCGGAATTTCTGAAGTGCTTAGCTGGCTGGCTAGGAGGTGGATTTGTTCTTGATGAGTGTGCGTAAGCCAAATAGGGTCAATAAACTGAGCAAAACGAGCCCGACCCCGAGTAATGGTCGGACGTAGATCCAAGCCAGTGCAATCGTGATCAGCGTGATGGGTATCGCCAGCAAGAAGGCAATGATTCCTGCGCTAAAGCCGACGATGCTTTGCAAAAACGGCACCACTGCAGCGAGCATTTCAAGGGGTCCAAATAGCAGTCTGAGACCCAAAAATACGAAAAGCAGTCCTCCTAGGCGGAGCAGCCACGTAAGAAGGTTCTCCGTGTCACTTTGTTCGGCAAACATTTTCTGCAAAGAAAGCTGCCCTACTTCAAGCAGAGCGATGACATAGCCGCTCTCGTTATCCTTGTAAGGGACGAGTACGTTTTTTGACTGCTTGGCGACGATGGAGTAGTCCGTCGTGATTGCGGCCTGGTATGTGATGCGAAGGTCTCCGATTTCAGCTTGCGTAGGATCCTTGCCTCGGTAAAACGTATTCGCGGAAAGCTGATAGCCCGAAGGTGCGGGCCCAAGATCTATGACTGCTTCAAATTGATCTATTTTTTCGACTAAGGTCGGATCTAGCGTAAAGGCACCTAACTTTATCGGACTGGCGTTAAAGACTTCTGATTGCAGGGGCATCGGAGGATTGTGATGACCTACCGGTACTTTGAACCGTTGAGAGTGTTGCGGTGTAGAGACCCAGGCTTGGGTGTAGTCATATACTTTTTCTGTAATTTGCGATCCACCAACCTGATTGGTGACTTTTTCGGAAACCTGCTCGACCCACTGGTACATCATCACCTTGCGCTGCAGGCGAAGTGCGTGTTTGACAGAAAACTTTGTGGCAGGATCCATTGCTGTTGCGGCGGAAGTCAGTGCTCCTGTCAGATGCACCAAGCGTTGGTCATTTTTTTCATCGATCGTGGATGACGAGATCGTGACCGTAGCGCCTAGCCCGCGTTCCAGGGCATTGAGTGCTTGTACCGCGCGGTGTTCATTCCAGACCAAGGCGGAGATCGAGGCAGGAATGAGAATCAGCCCAAGCAAGAACCCAACAAGGCTGCCCCCAATTCGGCTTAACCAGCCTGTCTTGGTTACCTCTGAGAACTGATCGGGATTAGGATTTGCCATGAGGTCGCTAGTGCTTTGGGCGTTTGTTCACAACTAATTCTAGGAGTCTAGTCCAAGATTCTGCAGAGGAGGCTAGTAAACTGAATCGGGTCGTTGTATCGTTTGGAACAATGTTTAATATTTCAAGGAAATCTTTATGATCCGCTCTCTTCGTCATTTGGCAAAAGTAAGCAAACTTTCCGTGTTGACGGGGCTGTTTGCCGGTTTATCGCTTGTGAGTTCAATGGCATTTGCCCAAGCGAACTACCCGAACAAACCGATCAGGCTGATCGTAGGTTTTGCGCCTGGCGGAGGATCAGATCTCAATGCTCGCTTGGTAGCGATAAAGCTCGCGCCTGTGTTAGGTCAGCCAGTCATCGTCGAGAATAAGCCCGGTGCAGGGAGCAACTTGGCTGCTGAACTCGCACTTAAATCTCCACCAGATGGATACACGCTGTATTTATCCGCGGCGAGCTACACCGTTAATCCAAGTTTTTACAAGCTGCCGTTTGACTCTGGCGTGGACCTGACGCCGATTGCGCTACTCGCGCGCGGGCCTTTTATCGTCGCGACCAACCAAGATTTTCCAGCAAAGACATTGCAGGAGTGGGTAACGC
>CAMBPA010000045.1 GCA_945869355.1 Bordetella parapertussis | reverse complement strand
TGTCGCGGGCAATGGGCAGACCAAAGCCGCCGCAAACCACGTCGCCTAAGAAGTCGAGCAGCACGTAGTCAAAACCCCACTCGTGAAAGCCGAGTTTTTCGAGCAATTCAAATCCGTGAATGATGCCGCGACCACCGCAGCCGCGTCCCACTTCAGGGCCGCCCAATTCCATGGCGTAAACGCCATCGCGCTTGAAGCAAACATCGCCAATGGCGACCGCTTCACCGGCCAATTTTTTCTTCGAAGAAGTTTCAATGATGGTGGGGCATGCACGGCCACCAAACAGCAAACTGGTGGTGTCACTTTTGGGGTCGCATCCAATCAGCAAAACTTTTTTACCTTGCTGCGCCATCATGTAACTGAGGTTGGCCAGCGTGAAGCTTTTGCCAATACCGCCTTTGCCATAGATGGCAATGATTTGGGTTTCCTTGGTGACCGCAGAGGTGGACACAGGCGTGGGTTCAATGGCCGCTTCAGTGCGCAAAATGTCGCGCATGAAATTCACAGGGGCTACAGAAGGAATCGAACTCGAGCTCATACTACTTGTCTCCAATCAAGAACCATCTTCAAACAATCGGCGTCGCCAAACGCCGTGCGGTAGGCGGCGTCTGCTTGGCTTGCATCTTGTTGATGCGTGATCAAACCGTCGAGGGATAAACGACCATCGCCAGCCAAAGCAATGACTGCTGCCAGGTCGGGAGGGGACCATTGCGCGGCCACACGAATGCGCGCTTCGCGCATGAAGGCTGGCGGAAAAATAAAGGAAAGCGGTGTGTCGTAAAAACCAGCGAGTACCACTTCACCGCCTGGAGCCAAACGGCCAATGAGTTCGTCCAACAAAGAGCCTGCACCGCTCACATCGCAAATGCATTTGTAGTTTTTGCGGGTGTCTGTGCTGGGGTCAATGACCTCGTAGCCCGCAGCGCCTGTGCGACGTGCGGGGTTGGTTTCCCAAACAACAGGATGGCCACCGGCCAACACAGCCAGTCTGGCAATCATGCGGCCCAAAACACCGTGGCCCACAATCAAATCGGGTTGCTGTGTGCCGGGCGCGCTGTGAGCGTGATAGGCCGTGGCTGCCAATGCAAACAACACACCTTGCTCGGCCAATGATTCTTCGATGGGCAATGCACGTACTGAGGGGACCACCAATTTAGAGGCAGAGCCGCCAAATAAATTCCGAGCTTCTTTGAAGCACTGTGAGCCGGGAATGTACACCCGTGTGCCCACTTTCAATGTGGCTTGATCACCTGCATCGACCACGCGGCCAACGGTTTCATAGCCTGGCACTAAGGGGTAGCCCATGCCGGGGAATGCAGGCATGGTGCCATCCCACAGCAATCGCTCTGTACCCGTGCTGATGCCACTGAACTCGACCGCGACTTTGACGTCTGCCGCGCCCATTTCAGGCAACGTCAAAGCCGTCAAGGCCAATGACTTGGGTTGCTGAAAAACGATAGCGGTGGACTGCATGACTGTATATTTACTCTTACAATGATTTGTGTCAACAAATATTTACAAATAAATCCATTTACGGGTGTAAACCCTGTGACTTGCGCCCCACCAAGATCTGCGTTTGCAGAGGCATGGGGTTCGGCACAAGTTCCAAATTCGAGAAGCCAGCCTCTGTCATCATGGCCATCAACTCACGGGCGGTACGCAACCTGCCAGCGCCCATGGCCAGCAGGTAAAAATGGAAATACGCATCGCCGTGAGGTGTTTGGTCGGGCTCTTGGGCCATAGGTTCTGCCAAAAGCAAAGTACCGCCAACAGGCAGCGCCTCGTAAATGGCGCGAAGCGCAGTTTTCACATCGGCATCGGGATGATCGTGTGCTACACGAATCAAAGTGACCAAGTCGGCGCCACGGGGCAAAGCGTCTTCTAAAAAGCTGCCTGAATTGGCTGTTGCGCGATCAGCAATGCCTTGGCGCTCAAAGTTAGCGCGGGCGAGCACCGCTACTTCAGGCAAGTCAAATAAATGCAACTGCAAGTGCTTGGCATGTTGGGCCAAGCGGCCTAAGAAGGTGCCTTGACCACCACCCACGTCGAGCACACAGTGATGCTCATCAAACGAGTAACTGGCAAAAATTTCATCCACCACGAATGGCTGTGACGCTGACATGAGGTTGGAGTAGCGCGAGAATTTTTCAGCTTGTGCCGCATCCGTCGCCGCGCGTTGCGCGGTTTGCTCTTCAATGTTGTAGGGCCAGAACTGCGACATGGCGCCTGGCTGGTCTGTGCCCTTCAACATGGCCACAGGGTCTTGCATGTCTTGGTACAACACAGCATGGTGTTCAATCATGGCGCGAATGCCAACATGACCCGCCACAGGGGCACCCAATGCGCCTAAGCCATAACGCCCTTCGCTGCGTAAATCCAGCAAGCGCAAGGCCAGTGCCGATTGCAACAAACGCTGCAAGCCAGCAACCGGCAGGTTGGTGAGTTGGGCTAACTCTTCTAGGTTGCGCGGGCGTTCGGCAACCGTTTCCAAAATGCGCAAACGCACACATGCCAACATAACTTGTGAATACACAAAACCCGCCATCAGGTCAAACACTTGGCGCGCACGCCGCTGAGTGATCCATCGTGTGAGCGGATTTGAAACACTCCAGCGGTAAAAAGAGGTGCTGGTCATCATGCGATCCCAGACCGCGGCCAGCGAGTCTTGCCAAGGTGTCTTGCGGCCCATGCCCTGAGCAGATGAGGCTAGATCCAGCGTTTTCATGTATGCATCCTGTGCTTGGCGAAAATTAGAAAATGCAAGGAAAAAGGGCGTTCAATGGGAAACGCTTTGCGGGGTGCTGGCGCGGTAAGCATTGCAAGCTGCACGGGGCACCAAGCGCTCAGACTCTTGCATCACCAACTCACGCATCGACTTGGCGTTAGGTCCTTCTGGAATTGAATCTGAAGCGGCTTGAATGAGCGACTCAAAATGTGAGATGGCGCCCGAAAGTCCCAGATTGGCAATGGCATTGGGCCTGTCATGCTGCGCGTCTTGACCGACGGGCTTGCCCAAAAGGTCGGCTTGTCCCATGACGTCACGAATGTCGTCTGCCACTTGGTAAGCCTCGCCCAAACAGTCGCCTAGCGCTTGCCATTGCTGGGGGTCAGCGCCTGCGCTCAAAGCACCCGCACTGGTGGCTGCCACAAACAGCGCACCTGTTTTGGCGCGTTGGTATTGCATGAGTGACACCCGAGATTCCGATTCCCAAGCTTGACCCGCCACGATGCCAGAGGGCATACCAACACAAGAGGCAATGATGTGCATCAAGGCAGGCAAGCGAAGGGGTGATTGGCTGGCCGCTGCCGCCAAAGTCTGGAAGGCTAAAACGATCAGGGCATCACCCGTTAAAACAGCCAGAGGTTCGCCATAAGCAAAATGCACTGAGGCCCGGCCGCGTCGAGTCGAGGCATCGTCAAAACAAGGCAGGTCATCGTGAACCAATGAGGCGCAGTGCATGAGTTCAATTGCCACGGCAACACCCTCGCTCAACCGAGGGTCGTCCATGCCGCAAGCCTTAGCCACGGCCAAGGCCAACTGAGGCCGAATTCGAGCGCCGCCAGGAAACACCGCATGACGAACCGCACCAGCCAACTTGGGAGGGCAACTTGGGTCTTCTGCAGACGCCAAGGCCATGGCCAAACATTGCTCGATTCTTGTGATTGCCTTCATGCGCTTGACTCCAATAAATATTCAAACTTGGGGCAAGTGACAATTTACATTGTCACTTGAATGTGTAAACAAATATAGACACATCAAAAGTGCCTGTCAACAGTACTTGCCTTGGTTTTTTAAATTAAATTCAAAATGCGCGAGCAGCCGGCGAGCCCATGAGGCAGAGCGCATCGGCCACCCACTGCGCCTGTTCCTCGTGCGCGAGGTGCCCCAGGTTGGGCAGCGAAATGATGTCTTGGCTTCGCAGATGCGGCAGTGTTTCGGCCACGCGATAGGCCACAGACGGCGGCACAATCCAATCTTGCGAACCGACGATCAAAGTGAGAGGGTCTTGCAGCGTGCGAAGTCGCTTCCAGAAGGTGTGCAAATCCCAGTAAGCCATCATGTGAAGCGCGGCTTGTGCATGGGATGGGTTGCTGATTAAAGTTTGGTAGAGCTTTGTACCTTCGGAATCGAGCTTTGAGCCAGTACCCTGCAAAAGCTTTTGCAGCACGGAGGGGCGCGCCGCTTGCCATGCAAACAACTCGGGCACCCAGGGCGCCTTGGTCAGCACCTTGGCCAAGGGTGAAAAAATTTGCCCAGACACGCCATCTAAAGGCAATAAAGCGCCATTCAGCGAGACCAGATGTTGTGGCTGAAAATGTCCGTTGAGTGTTAGCGTGCAGGCCACTGCAGCGCCTGCGGAATGGCCTACAACAATGTCGGGTTTTAGCTGAATTTGCGTTAACAACTCAGCTACGCCTGCCGTCATGCCGGAAATTGAGAACAATGTGGCGACGTCAGAATCATGTGGCATTGAAGTGAAGCCATGACCCGGAAAATCGATGGCGATCACCGTGTAGTGGTCGCGCAGCAACGGTATCAAATGGCGCCATGAGTGGGTCGAAGCGCCTGTGCCGTGCAACAACAGGACGCTCTTGGCCTGCGGATTGGGGTTCTGGGCGCACTGCACATGCCAGCGAAGCCTCGGTGTCTCAATAAAACTTGAAAGCTGCCGCAAAGGCCAGTGGCGGCCATCGGTGTCCCAATTTAAAGCTTGGCGTGAGCTCACAATCAGCTTCTTTTCAAGACCGGCCAGCCACCGCGCGAACTGCTTGGTTCAAGGAATTAGCGCCGGCATAAGGCAAGGCGAGGTATTGCGCGCCCATTGCTTTGGCCAAATTTTTGGCAGCATCTTGCGCTTGAGGCGAGGTGTCCACCAGCAATGTGCTGAAGCCTCGCAGCCGCATTTCTGTGGCCGCAGCCAAAGCGTCTGTAGCCGCCTGCGCGCGGCCCGGGCGCCCATCACGCGCAATGTTGCCTTTGCCATCCGTGAGCAACACCACGATCGGTGTCTCGCCTTTTTTTCTCAGCTGATCGGCCAACAGCATCGAGGCATCAATGGCATGAGCCAGCGGCGTGCCACCGCCACCGGGCAAACCGGCCAAGCTTCGTTTGGCGCGGGCCAAAGAACGTGTGGGAGGCAAGATCAGCTCCGCCGTTTGACCTCTGAACGCAAGCACCGCCACACTGTCGCGCCGCACATAACAATCGGCCAACAGCAACTCAACCGCGCCCTTGGCCTCGGCCAAACGGTTGAGCGCAGACGAGCCAGAAGCGTCGACCACAAACACCGTCGTGGTCTGCCCTGTTTGGCGAAAGCGCGTGACATGGAAATCTTCTTTGCGCACCACGATGCGCTGTTTCTGCCCATCAGAGAGGGCTTGCTGTCGCTGCCGAAGTTTTTGCCAAGGCGCTGCGGCCCTGAGCGTTTCAAGCACATTGATGCGTTGCCCCGCACGCGGCTCACCTTTGCGTGCGCCCACTGGCCTGCCTCGCAATGCATTTTTTTGCAGAGCGCCTGCGCTGCCTGAGGTGGGTGTTTTGGCACGATGTAACTGGCCAATTTTCAAGCTGGCCAAGAGGCCAAGAGGGATGGCGGCTTGTGCTGCTTCAAGGACCAACTCGGCTAAATTTTCAGGCAAGCTGGGGTCTTCGTCTTGTGTCTCTTCTTGATCGCCATCTGGATTGGACTCGTCCTTATTCTCTGCTTCTGGGGAGTCAGGTTCTGAAGGTGGCTCGGTCGGGGGCTCTGGCGCCTCTTCAGTTTCTGCAGGCGCGTCTTTCGCCTCATTTGCTGGCGGCAGACGTGTTGCACGAGGGGCAAGCACCAATCGCGCAGCGACGCCGGTGTGTTCTTCTTCGACGGTGTTACTGCCGGCTAACGCAGCGGCGGCCCGCGCCACGCGCACGGCAAACACGCTGGCTCTAAGGGAATCTATACCCAGCGCCAATGCAGCGGCACACAGGGCTTGCAGCGCTTCGTCGTCTATCGTCACTTGTGACAAACGCTGCCGTGCATTCAGCACTTCTTGAGGCGTCCATTCGGGCCCCTCTTCGTCTTCGTCTTGCGCGCTCATCAACAAGCGAAAGGCCAGTCGATCCGCCAGGCCAGCCGGCATCTGCTCATCGTCGCTGGCGCCTTCATCAAGAGCCACCAAGCCCAAGCTCGCCTTCACCGATGTGTCTAAACCATCCCGTTGCAAAGCTACCATACCGGTGTCAAGTACGCTGCCAAAGCGGGCCGCTGAGGACAAGCTCATTCGTTCTGCCATGGCCAAAACCAACACGCCGCCATCCGCTTGTGCCAGCAAGCCTTTGAGGGCGATGGGCTTGCCCGCTTGCAAGGTAGCGCCCAAGTCAAGCCCGCCCAACAAGGCGGTGTCATTGATGTTAAGGGGCACGCGCCGTAGTGGAGTTTGTGTTGGCAAGAGGCTTTTTAAAAGTGCCAGCCACTGATCCCGGCTATCGCAGGCAGGGGAGCGAAGTGCCACACCGCCCAGGCCAACTGGGTCGACTGCAAAAAGTGCAGCGATGGTTGCGGCGTCGCCTTGCATGGGAGGTAAGGGCCTTGTTAACTTAAGTTTTGTTGGCTGAGAGCTTTGGCGCCGTGAGCTCTGCCAGCGCTCTTTCCACTCGCGTTGATGAGCCAGAATCATCGAGGGGGTTGCGCCTTAGTCGATGACGAAGCGCAGAAGGCGCCACCCGAACCAGATGTTTTCTCTCGACCTTGGAGGCACCTTGTAAGGCAGCTTCGGCCCGCGCCGCGCGAACCAAAGTGAGATCTCCGCGCAAGCCATCGGTGCCCAAGCTCATGCAGAGTTGTGCGGCAAACTCGCGGGCTTCATCGGGAATGCCCACGTCTGGCAAACGTTTGCGGGCCGCCACAATGCTGCGCCTGACGCGGTCGTCTTCTTTTTTCCATGCGTCGGTAAAGGCTTGAGGTCCCTGTTCGAAGGCGTCTCGGCGCTTCACCACTTCCACGCGCTGTGCCAGCGTGTCTGGTGTTTTCACTTCCACGGACAAGCCAAAGCGGTCCAACAACTGGGGCCTTAACTCGCCTTCCTCGGGATTGCCGCTGCCAATCAGCACGAAACGAGCGGGGTGCCGTACGCTCAGGCCTTCCCGTTCCACCACGTTTTCGCCTGAAGCGGCCACGTCAATCAGCAAGTCGACCAAATGGTCCTCTAGCAAATTGACCTCATCGATGTACAAATAACCCCGGTTGGCTCGCGCCAACAGACCAGGCTCAAAGGCTTTCACGCCCTGTGACAAGGCGCGTTCTAAATCCAATGCGCCGACCACACGGTCTTCTGTGGCGCCCAAGGGCAGGTCAACCACTGGTACCGGGACCAAATGGCTGGTTTTCATCTTGCTTTCTGTTTTGCGGACCAATGCCGCATTCCCCAAACAGTCTGGGCACTTGGCATTTTCAGGGTCGCAACCATAGGGGCAACCCACCACGGCACGCATTTTGGGTAGCAGGGAAGCCAAGGCCCGCACAGCCGTCGATTTACCAGTGCCGCGATCACCGAACACCAAAACGCCCCCAATGCTAGGGTCGATGGCTGTCAGCATGATGGCCAATTTCATGTCGTCCTGGCCAACAATGGCAGAGAAGGGGAAGGTCAAAGACATCTGATTCAAAATCAAGGTTAAAACGGGCTAGATGGCAAAGTGTCAACTTAAAAAATTATACAAAGTGTCAATTTAACTTGACGTTTTGTCAAATCCAGTTAAATTATGGCCTCATTGAACAGATATTGAGGCAAATGATGAGTGCCCTGCTAGATTGGATTAAGTCCCCATCGCAGCTTAGAAAACTGTCCCGAGACAACTTGGCCCCCTTGGCCGCAGAGTTGCGGGAGCGTTTGATTCAGTCGGTTTCGCAAACGGGCGGGCATTTCAGCTCCAACTTGGGAACGGTTGAGCTGACTGTGGCGCTGCACTACGTTTTCAACACCCCTGAAGACCGTTTGGTGTGGGATGTGGGCCATCAAACTTACCCCCACAAAATGCTGACGGGCCGCAACGAGCAGATGGCCAGCATGCGACAAATGGGTGGTTTAAGCGGCTTTCCGCGTCGTGAAGAAAGTATTTACGACGCCTTTGGCACCGCGCACTCGTCCA
>CAMBPA010000044.1 GCA_945869355.1 Bordetella parapertussis | reverse complement strand
CGAGAGGACCGGAGTGGACGTACCTCTGGTGTACCGGTTGTCATGCCAATGGCATTGCCGGGTAGCTATGTACGGAAGAGATAACCGCTGAAGGCATCTAAGCGGGAAACTCGTCTGAAGATTAGGTATCCCGGGGCCTAGAGCCCCCTGAAGGGTCGTTCAAGACCAGGACGTTGATAGGTCAGGTGTGGAAGCGCAGTAATGCGTTAAGCTAACTGATACTAATTGCCCGTGCGGCTTGATCCTATAACCCTACAGGTTAAAGACCTGATTGTTGTAGAGTTTAAGTGCCGTTCAAATAAATGAAGTGCGGCAATAACCCTAGGTTAAATAGCGCCAGGTTATTGCAGCCAAGCAGTCAAAACATCCAACCCGTATTCAAGAAACACCAAAAACGCCGCTCGGCTGAGCCCTTCGTGGGTCACGCCAGTCGGTGAGCAACAATGTTGCGCTTCTTCCCAGATTGGAACGAGCAAGTCCTGCAAAGGCCTTGAGCGTTCAACAAGCTACGCTTGATGACCATAGCGAGGTGGTCCCACCCCTTCCCATCCCGAACAGGACCGTGAAACACCTTAGCGCCGATGATAGTTGATTAACGTCTGTGAAAGTAGGACATCGTCAAGCTCTTACCCCTCAAACCCCCAGTCGCTGATGCGTCTGGGGGTTTGTCTTTGGGCGCTTAGTTTATTGTGCGAACGGAGCTGGGCGGATTCGTTTACCCGATTCCCATTGTTCAGAGGCTAGTCGTTACATCTTGCCTAAGGTAAGATTCTTTTATGTGCCTTAAGGAGTAAACAGCATGACGAATCCTATTCCACAAGAACCTACCCCGATCGACTTGCGTGTCATTACGCAAGTTGCGTATGGATTGTTTGCAATCGGCTTACTTAGCGCGGGTGTTTTTGGTGCAGCGAGCGTGGCTGCAATCTTACTGTTGTATGTCAAACGTGCTGATGCGGCCGGTACGGTATATGCCGTGCACTTCGACTGGATGATGCAAACATTTTGGTGGGGCGTATTGGCGTTAGCTGTCAGTGGCCTAGCGACGTACATCTACATTGGCTGGATAGGTGTTGTCGCAACAGGCGTTTGGATCCTGTTCCGTTTGGTCAAGGGCTGGTTGGCTCTGCTCGAAGGGCGCACGCCGCTCTGACGCGCTGACGTAGCGGGCTCGATTGGCTGCGCCGTCACTTGAGTAACAAAAAAAATGGCACCGTAAAAACGATGCCATTTTTTATCATGCTTCGATTTATTTCAGGTGACCACTAACAATCTTGGTCAACTCAAACATCGAAACTTGGTTTTTACCGAACAGAGGCTTGAGCTTGTCGTCGGCATTGATGTTGCGACGGTTCTTCGCATCTTGCAGGTCGTGTTTCTTGATGTAATCCCAAATCTTCTTGGTGACTTCTGTGCGTGGCACAGCAGCGGCGCCAATCACGGCAGCCAACACGGCGCTAGGAGTCAGTGCTTTCATGAAAGCAGCATTAGGCTTGCGTGCAACTTTCTTCTTCGCAGCAGGCTTCTTTGCAGCAACCTTCTTTGCAGCAACCTTCTTCACAGCAGCTTTTTTAGCAGCTGGTTTTTTAGCAGCAACTTTTTTCACAGCAGCTTTTTTAGCGGCTGGTTTTTTAGCAGCAACTTTTTTAGCAGCGGGTTTTTTAGCGGCAACTTTTTTAGCAGCAGGTTTTTTGGCGGTGGCCATGTGGCTCTCCTAGTGAGACAGATTAATGTGCACAACAGGCGCAGCATAATACTTCTGTGAAGGAAAGACAAAGATTTTTTCGAAACCTAGGCGAAATAATACTAAATGTCGCAAATTTGTCTACGATGTAAACTAATTTACCTATGACAAACAGGATTGTTTTCGCTATGTACCCACGCTCACCGCTGGCTTCAATACAAAAATTCCATCAAGAACTCGTCGCGCTGCGGCGTGATTTGCACGCCAACCCCGAGCTTGGATTTCAGGAGGTACGTACCTCTGGGATCGTGGCGGGTGCGCTTGAGGCCTTGGGTGTTGAAATCCATCGTGGCATAGGGAAAACAGGTGTTGTTGGTGTGATCCGTGGTCAAAAGTGTGACTCGGGCAAGATGATCGGGCTGAGGGCGGATATGGACGCCCTTCCCATCCAAGAAGATGCTGCGGTTGCGCATTGTTCGACCGTCCCGGGCATGATGCATGCCTGCGGCCACGATGGCCACACAACCGTTTTGCTTGGTGCGGCAAAGTATTTGATGCAAAACCGCAACTTTAATGGTACCGCCATACTGATTTTCCAACCGGCCGAAGAAGGCTTGGGCGGTGCACAGGCGATGGTGGAGGATGGTTTATTTGAGCGTTTTCCCTGCGATGCGATCTACGCGCTACACAACTGGCCAGCCTTGCCGGCAGGGACGATTGGCTTGAATACCGGCCCCATGATGGCGGCGTCCGACCGGTTTGAGATCGTGATCAATGGCCGTGGTGGGCATGGCGCTCACCCGTATCAAACGATCGACCCGATTGTCTTGGCGGCACAGATGGTGACGGCGCTCCAGACAATTGTGTCGCGCAATGTACACCCTGTTGAGTCAGCGGTGCTGTCGTTTGGCCATATCCAGGCCGGCAATGCAGGCGCGGCGAGTGTAATCCCGGGGACTGCCAGGCTCATCGGAACCGTGCGCACCTTCAGTGACACGGTGCAAGCCTTGGTGGAGTCGCGTATGCGCAGCTTGATCCACTCCATTGCCGAGGGGTTTGGTGCAACGGCAGAACTCACCTATGGGCGGTACTACCCGGCAACCATTAATTCGGCCGAGCACGCCGCTTTTGTGGCGCAGGTGGCAACAGACTTATTCGGTGCAGATAGGGTTGTGGCTAATCTGATACCGTCGATGGGCGCTGAAGACTTCTCCTTCATGCTGAAGAAGGTCCCGGGAGCCTACTTTCGCTTAGGCCAAGGCGGGGCCGAGGACGGCCGTGTTTTGCATAACTCGCGTTTTGACTTCAATGATGAGGTCATCCCAGTCGGTAGCGCCATGTTTGCCTCGATTATTGAACGCGCAATGCCTTTGGAAAATTAACCATGACGCAACAGACATTAACAATCGTACGACCTGATGATTGGCATGTGCATTTACGGGATGGCGCAGTCCTCGCGTCGGTGGTCGGCGCGACAGCCCGGCAATTTGCGCGCGCGATCGTGATGCCAAACCTCAAACCTCCGGTCACCACGGTGGCGTTGGCCCAAGCCTATCGCGCCCATATCGAGCAGGCGATGGCGCAGGTTGGCGTGGCTAAAGAAGATTTCACGCCGTTGATGACGCTTTATTTGACTGACAACACGACCCCAAATGAAATTTTGCGTGCCAAGGAGACGGGGGCTGCGCTCGCGGTCAAGTTGTATCCGGCAGGGGCGACGACGAATTCTGATGCAGGGGTCACTGACCTGCTTGGCCGCTGCATGCCGGCGCTAGAGGCGATGCAGCGCGTTGGGATGCCGTTGTTGGTTCATGGAGAGGTCACGGACCCGTCTGTGGATGTCTTTGATCGGGAGGCCTTGTTTGTCGACCGCGTCATGATCCCCTTGCGTAAGGCGTTGCCAGCGTTGCCTGTTGTGTTCGAACATATCACTACCAAAGACGGTGCGCAGTACGTGCGCGACGCAGAAGGGCCCGTCGCGGCGACCATCACTCCCCAACATCTTCTGTACAACCGTAATGCAATTTTTCAAGGCGGAGTACGCCCGCATTTTTACTGTTTGCCGATTCTTAAGCGAGAAGTGCATCGAGTGGCACTCGTAGAGGCCGCTACAAGCAATAGCCCGCGGTTTTTCTTGGGAACGGATAGCGCACCCCATGCCAAGGGTTTAAAAGAGCACGCGTGCGGCTGCGCGGGCTGTTATACGGCTTTGCACGCCATGGAGTTGTACGCCACCGCTTTTGAGCGCGCTGGTAAGCTCGACAAGCTCGAGGCGTTCGCGAGCCTGCGTGGGCCAGATTTTTATGGCTTGCCGCGCAACGAAGGCACAATCACTCTGCGTCGCGAGCCCTTCACTATTCCGCAAGAATTAGCGTTTGGGGACGAAAGTATCGTGCCGCTCGCGGCTGGCGAGTCACTGCCTTGGTCAATGGTTGAGCGGTAATTGCTCAACCTGATTGCTCTGGTCAGGACAGGGACTTAGCTTCGAGCGCTTCCCAGCGCTCGAATTTTTTGGTGAGCTCTTTTTCGATGTGTGCGAGCTTTTCTTGGATCGCAGAGAACTTGGTGGGTTCGTTGTTGTAAAGCGCACTGTCACTCATCTGCGCCACCAGGGATTCTTGCTCTGCCTCTAAGCCTTGAATGATTGCGGGCAGTTCGTCTAGTTCCTTGGTTTCCCATGGAGCGAGCTTGGTGCTGCGGGTACGCGTTGACGCAACGACTGCGCTCTGCGTGGTCTGGGCAGATTTGGTGGCACTGGTTACTGGCGTGCCGCTCGCGGCTTTTACCTGGTCGATCGCTGCGCGCGGCTTGCGGGCCTTATGCTGGCGTTCCCAATCAGCAAAGCCTCCGACGTAATCCATCCATTTACCGTCGCCTTCGCTCGCAATGGTCTGTGTGACCACGTTGTCCAGAAACGTTCGGTCGTGACTGACGAGCAGCACAGTGCCTGGATAGTCTTGTAAAAGCTCTTCAAGCAGCTCTAGCGTTTCAATATCCAGATCGTTGGTGGGCTCGTCGAGAACAAGGATATTGGCAGGCCGCGCGAACAGACGTGCGAGCAACAAGCGTGCACGTTCGCCTCCGGAGAGGCTTTTAACGGGTGATTGGGCGCGCGCAGGCGCAAACAGAAAGTCGCCCAGGTAGCTCATGACATGCTTGCGGGTGCCACCGATTTCAATCCACTCACTTCCAGGGTTAATCACGTCGGCAAGAGTCGCGTTCTCGTCGAGTTGACTGCGCATCTGATCGAAGTAGGCGACGCTCAGGTTGGTGCCGAGTTTGACGGTGCCGCTATCCGGTTCGAGTGTGCCGAGGATGAGTTTGAGTAGTGTGGATTTTCCCGCTCCATTTGGACCGATCAAGCCGATCCGATCGCCTCGCATGATCGTGGTCGAATAGTTTTTGATCACGCAACGGTCACCGAAAGACTTGCTGACGTCGACAAGTTCGGCAACGAGCTTTCCAGAGCGTTGACCAGTATCTAGTGCGAGCTGAACGTTCCCCTGTCGTTCGCGACGGTCTGCACGCTCCACTCGCAAGCGTTCAAGACGTCTAACCCGACCTTCATTGCGCGTTCGGCGTGCCTCGACACCTTTGCGAATCCAGACTTCTTCTTGTGCCAATAGTTTGTCAAAACGTGCGTTCTCAAGGCGCTGTGACTCTAGCCATTGCGCTTTGTGTCCTTGCCAGTCGGTAAAGTTACCGGGGAAGCTCAGTAGCTGGCCACGGTCGAGCTCGACGATGCGCGTGGCGACTAAATCCAAAAATTGACGATCGTGTGTGATGATGATGGCGCTGCCTGGCCATTGCTTGAGTGTCGCTTCAAGCCACGCAATACCGTCTAGATCGAGATGGTTAGTTGGTTCGTCGAGCAGAAGCAGTGTTGGGTCATCGGCAATCGCACTGATGAGTGCAACACGCTTGCGCATGCCGCCCGATAACGTACCGACACGAGCGTCTGGCGAAAGCTCTAGCTTATCGATGAGCGCGCGTACACGCGAAGCACGTCCCCAGTCCTCGCTGTCCGGATCATATTCGCCCATGACGGTTTCTTCGATGGTAAGTGTTTCGTCTAGCGTGGGCTCTTGCTCTACTGTTGCGACCCGGACATGGCCTGCAACGTTTATGGCCCCATCATCGGGCAGGTTACGGCCATCGAGTAACCGCAGGAGGGAGGATTTTCCTGCGCCGTTGCGTCCGATTAATCCAATCCGCTCACTCGCCTGAATGGCGAGATCGGCGCCATCCAGGAGGGGGTGATGACCATAGGCGAGGTGCACGCCATTGAGTGTAATCAGGGCAATCGACATGTAAGTTACGCGCGCGCGGGGCACGAAGTGGGTTGTTAGACCGCTATTGTCGCAGGACGGCGTGTTTATCGTTTACTACTCGCATTCGGACCATGTATGAAGGCCTGGAGTAATGGGTCGTACAATGCAGGTGCAAGGCGAATTGGGTAATCGCGGTGCCTGACGGCATCGAGGAAGGTCCGGACTCCATAGAGCGGGATAACGGTTAACGACCGTCCGAGGGTGGGTGGGTGCAAATCTGTCCGTCTTCGAGGACTAGGGCCACAGAGACGAGTCTGCAATGGGGGTGCGCCGAAGGGCGCACTCTGCCACGGTGTTCCCGTGGTGCACGAGGCGCTTGCGTCTTGAACATTGCAGGGTGAAACGCGGCAACCTCTAACCGGAGCAACACCAAATAGGCATACGTGTGACCTCGTGTCACGTTGGGCGGCTCGCCCGAGTATGCGGGTAGGTGGCTAGAGCACTTCAGCAATGATTTGCCCAGAGGAATGATTGCCAACCCACGCAAGTGGGTTTACAGAATCCGGCCTATAGATTCGCCTTGCACCTCACTGTAATTTATTTTATTCGGGTTATCCCTAATCCCATACTTAATAATCAACATTTAGTTGATTCGCCAACCCATTGATTTATTTGAGTATTTCAATTCTTAAATATTTCAAAAAAGCTATCTAAGTCCTTGATCCCATTGAAAAAAATGCGTAATGCGCTTGACCAAGCTCAATCATTCACTTAGAGTGGTGAAAAGTAGGTTTTTGTGTATTTAAGTGGGGTAAATGGGGTGTTTCAAGGAAGTAGTGCGCTGACGCTGGATGCGAAAGGTCGGATCAATGTCCCGACCCGGCATCGCGATGCTCTAGTCGAGCAGGCGCAGGGCTGCCTGACACTCACGCGCCATCCCGATGGTTGCTTGCTGGTCTATCCCAGAGCGCAATGGGAAATCAAGCGTGAACAGATCGTTGCTTTTCCGATGCAAGCGCGTGCTCTGCAGCGCTTGTTGCTCGGGAGTGCTCAAGATGTAGAAATTGATGGATCAGGACGCATTTTGATTGCTCCTGAATTGCGCTCGGCCGCTGGTTTCACGCGCGATGTGATGCTGCTTGGGATGGGCGCGCACTTTGAATTATGGGATGCCGCTGCCTTGGCGCGCCGAGAGGCTGCTGATTTGTCGCAAGGTATGGGTGATGTGCTGAACCAGTTTTCGTTTTAAGCCGTGACGCAGTTTGTCCATCGGCCCGTGTTGCTCGAGCCGACAGTCGAGTCGCTGGTGAGTGTGCAGTATGGCCGTCGCGGTTCGCATGCTTTAGATGAATTACCTGATCAGCAGGCGAGATTGTCGGGCGTGTATGTGGATGGGACATTTGGCCGTGGCGGACATTCGCACGCGTTATTAGCGAGATTGAATGTCGACGCACGGCTTGTGGTGTTTGATAAGGACCCGCAGGCGATTGCCGCGGCGCAAGAGTTGGCAGCACAGGACGCCAGAGTAACGGTTGTCCATGACGCGTTTTCAAGCATGGTCGATGCGTTGTCTGCGTTGGGCGTACACGAAGTCGACGGTGTGATGTTGGATCTGGGGGTGTCTTCACCTCAGATTGACGAAGCAGGACGTGGTTTTTCATTCATGCGGGATGGTCCGCTAGATATGCGAATGGATACGACGCGCGGTGAGACAGTGGCGCAATGGTTGGCGCTGGCAAGTGTAGATGACATGCGGGAGGTCATAGGACGATATGGCGAAGAACGGTTTGCTTTTCAGATTGCAAAGGCGATTGCTGCTCGCCGCGCAACAAGTCCGGTGGCAACCACGCTCGAGCTCGCCGAGCTCGTGTCAGGCACCGTCCGCACGCGCGAAAAGGGCCAGCATCCGGCTACACGCACCTTTCAGGCTTTACGGATTTACATCAATCATGAACTCGAAGAGCTCGAGAGCGCCCTCCCGGCAGCTCTGAGTTTATTAAAAACAGGCGGACGTATGGCCGTGATTAGCTTCCACTCATTGGAAGATCGCGTCGTCAAGCAGTTCATCACCGCAGCATCCAAACCGGAAGCTGTGTATGCCCGCCTCCCTCTGCGCGAAAGTGAAATGCCACAGCCAGTCTTGTTGGCGCTCGCGCGGGTATTGCCAAGCGACACTGAAATAGCCGAAAACCCTCGTTCGCGTTCTGCTGTGTTGCGCGTTGCC
>CAMBPA010000043.1 GCA_945869355.1 Bordetella parapertussis | reverse complement strand
AAGCGATTGTGTACGATTTCATGACGCACATAAATTGGGGCGCCGTGCAGTTCAAGCGCACGCTCGACGATGTCGATTGCACGATCTACGCCCGCACAAAATCCGCGAGGTTGCGCCAATACAATTTCCGCACCGTAACCTGGCAAACTAGTGAGGTCGGTCGTAGAAGAACGCGTCATCACAACACTCCTAGCAAATCAACATCGACACGCAACGTCACACCAGCCAGCGGATGGTTGAAATCAAACAGCGCACTGTCTTGATCAATTTCTTTCAAGACGCCAGAGTAGCGTCCACCGTTTGGTGCTGTGAACTCAACCATATCACCAGGATCGAAGCTCGCATCGTCGCCCGCATGTTCATTGAGCATGGCGCGCGACACGCGCTGGATGAGTTCGGGATTACGGTCGCCATAGGCAGCCGAAGGCTCTAGCGCATAGCTAAAGCAATCGCCCTCGGGCCTACCGATGAGAGGTTGCTCCATACCCGGAGACCACTGGCCCATACCGAGTTGCAACGTTGCAGGTCGGCCATCAAACGTATCCATGAAAGTCGAGCCCTTACCCGGACCACTTTCAAGCACGATACGGTAGTGCAAGGTCAGGTAGGAGTCCGCACGGACAACGGGAGGCGTGGTTTGGTTCTGGTCAGTCAAAATCTGTCACCGTAGAGAGCTTGGCAAAACACCTATTTTAGAGCTTACGAGATGACCTTGCGCGAACAACTTTTACCGGATCAACGACCGCGTGAGCGATTAATGCAACACGGTGCGCACATACTGACCGATGCAGAGCTCCTCGCCCTGATTCTTGGTACGGGGACGCGAGGACTGAGCGCGCTAGGCCTCGCCCAAAACCTTGTCCAACACTTCGGCGGGCTGCGACCACTTCTCGGGGCCGACAAAGAAGACCTTAGAGGAATAGTGGGATTGGGGAACGCCCGCATTTGCCAGCTCACTGCAATTCTTGAACTGGCTAGGCGCGCAATTATCGAAGATTTAAAGCAAGGATGTTCTCTCAAACATCGTCCGCAAATTCATGCCTACTGCACAGCACTACTTAGCAATTGCCGAATTGAGCGCTGCGTAGCCTTATTGCTAGACAATCAGCACCGACTAATTCATTCAACCGAAATATCCAGAGGTACCTTGACCGAAACCACCATCTATCCCCGTGAACTGGTCAAAATCGGACTGATGCACCACGCGGCGGCGATCATCTTGGCCCACAATCATCCGTCGGGGCTCGCGCAAGCAAGCGCTGCCGACATTGCCCTCACCAGACACTTAAAACACTCACTCGCTGTGGTGGATATCGCACTGCTCGACCACCTCGTGATCGCGGCGAATCAAGTGGTGTCCATCGCAGAACTCGGTCACCTTTAAAGGCGCAGCGGTCAGCGCACCTAATGCGTCAACAAAAAAGGGACAACCGAGGCTGCCCCTTTTTTTTCGTCTTGTCAGCGCGGAAAAAGAGCTAACAACTGACGAAGGCTGGCTTACACACGCTCAAAAATCGCGGCAATACCTTGACCGCCACCAATACACATCGTCACCCGCGCATAACGGCCGCCGGTGCGATGCAATTCATAAATTGCTTTGGTGGTGACAATCGCGCCTGTCGCACCGATCGGATGCCCCAACGAAATGCCGCTGCCATTAGGATTCAAACGTGCAGAATCCAGCTTGAGCTCTTTAGCGACCGCGCAGGCTTGTGCGGCAAAGGCTTCGTTCGCCTCGATCACGTCCATCTGATCGACCGTCAAACCGGCACGCTTCATCACCGCTTGGGTAGCGGGCACAGGGCCAATGCCCATGATGCTGGGATCAACACCTGCGTGTGCATAAGCCACCAAACGCGCCATCGGCTTGGCACCGCTGGATTTAAGCGCCTCACCGCTCATCATCAGCACGGCGGCAGCGCCATCGTTGATACCTGAGGCGTTACCGGCGGTCACCGTACCGTTTTCTTTCACAAACACGGCACGCAAGGCAGCGAGCCCGTCTATAGAAACATCTCGCCGTGGATGCTCGTCGACCTTGAACTCTACCTCGCCTTTACGCGTCTTGATAACGACCGGCACGATTTGATCGTTAAAGCGCCCTTCGTCCTGCGCTTTCGCCGCACGGCGATGTGATTCAACCGCAAGCGCGTCTTGATCCGCACGAGAAATGTCAAACTGCTTCGCTACGTTTTCTGCCGTCACGCCCATGTGCATGCGACTGAAGGGGTCGGTCAGCGCGCCCACCATCATGTCCGAAATGGTTGTATCCCCCATGCGCGAGCCAAAACGCTGCGTCTGTGACAAGTAACCACCCCGGCTCATGGCTTCAGCACCACCGCCGATTGCCATGTCGGTATCGCCCAACAAAATCGACTGAGCACTCGAGATAATCGCTTGCAAGCCTGAGCCGCACAGACGGTTGACGTTAAACGCCGCGCAGCTTTGCGGCAACCCCGCGTTTAAGGCAACAACACGCGACAAATACATGTCGCGGGGCTCAGTGTGCACAACATGACCAAACGCCAGATGCCCCACGGCTGACCCATCCACACCTGAGCGCTGTAAAACCGCCTTCACAACGGTCGCTCCGAGATCGATGGGCGCCACGTCTTTGAGACCTCCCCCAAAATCACCAATCGCGGTTCTGGCTGCTGCTGTAATAAATACTTCACGCATTGCGTGCTCCTTTAATGTCAGACGGTTAGCATTCCGAAGGCCGAAGCTTTACGTCACTTGGAAAAAATGGGCGTATTATTGAAGCAACTCGGATTAAACCAAGCCGTCCTCAGCACCCTGATCCGTAAGCATAACCTGCCCAAGCACCACGAATCCCTATGAGCATCCCTTACTCGATCCTAGACTTATCGCCCATTCCACAAGGTTTCACCGCGACCGATGCCTTGAATAACTCCCGCGACTTGGCGCAACACGCCGAAAAATGGGGATTCACTCGCTACTGGATGGCCGAGCACCACAACATGACTGGCAACGCGAGCTCGGCCACCGCAGTCGCGCTCTGTTACGTCGCGGCCGGGACCTCTACCATTCGGATTGGATCCGGCGGAATCATGCTGCCCAATCACGCCCCCTTGGTGATCGCCGAGCAATTCGGTACGCTCGCCTCATTATTTCCTGGCCGTATTGAGCTTGGCTTAGGTCGCGCACCGGGTACGGATCAAATGACTGCGCGTGCCCTGCGCCGGGACCTTCAAAGCTCGTCGGATCAATTTCCACAGGACGTGCAAGAGCTTCAGTTTTACTTTGACGACGTGCAACCAGGGCAAGCAGTGAAGGCTATTCCTGGTGCAGGCCTGCATGTGCCCATCTGGATTTTGGGTTCAAGCACCTACGGAGCACAAGTGGCTGCGCATTTCGGCTTACCTTATGCGTTCGCCTCGCATTTCGCGCCCGAGGCCCTGATGCAAGCGCTACACGCCTACAAGACCTTATTTAAACCATCCTCACAACAAGCGAAACCGCATGCAGGTGTTGGTGTCAACATTGTTGCCGCCGATACGGATGAAGAAGCTCACTACTTGTTCACCACGCACCAACAGCATGCCACACGTATGCGACGCAATACGCGTGGGCAACTCCCACCACCAATCGATGACATTGAGACCTTTTGGACACCCTACGAAAAAGTTTCTGTCTCTGAACAGTTATCTTGCTCCGTGGTGGGCTCACCGGAAACTGTCCGGCGTGGGCTGCAAGCGTTGGTCGAAAAAACTGGCGCGGATGAGCTCATCATGGCCGGGCAGATTTTTGATCACAAGGCACGCCTGAAGTCCTTTGAAATCGCAGCACAAGCCGCACGCGAGGTACACATCCCGACGGCACTTGCTGCTTGAAGCTGGCTGCGGTGGGGCTACCAGGCTGGTTGCTTTTGATGGGCGCGCTCACGGCGATTGCCCCGATCTCTATCGACTTTTATCTGCCGGCCTTCCCGGAAATTGCTCGCGGACTTTCGACAACGAGCAATGAGGTCGAGCGCACTCTCGCTGCGTACTTAATCGGGATGGCGAGCGCGCAACTTGTGTATGGCCCGCTGGCCGATCGCTTTGGCCGCAAACCACCACTCTACGGCGCGCTAGTGCTGTATATCGTGGCATCGGCCGCCTGCGCCTTGGCACCAAGCGTGGAATTTCTAACCCTTAGTCGCATTGCACAAGCTATGGGCGGTGCAGCCGGCATGGTGATCTCACGCGCCGTGGTGCGCGACCACTACAACACCCAAGAGGCCGCGCGCGCGCTGTCGATGTTGATGCTGATCATGGGGGTGGCCCCCATTTTGGCACCGATCGTCGGCTCGCAGGTTCTGGCGTTTGCAGGTTGGCGGGGGATTTTTGTCGTCATGACGCTGATCGGCGTGGTGTTGCTGATCACGGTCTGGAAGGTGATGGCCGAGAGTCTGCCACCCCAAAACAAAATAATGCTTAGCTGGGGCAATATTTTCCGGACCTACACGGGCTTACTGCGCCATAAACGCTTTGCCGCGTTTTCCTTGTCAGGCGGCATGGGCTCGGCCACACTCTTTGGCTATATTGCAGCCTCGCCGAGGCTGTTCATTGAGTACTTCGGGGTATCTCCCCAGACGTATGGTCTGCTCTTCGCCATCAACGCCTTTAGCCTGATTATGGGCACACAGGTTAGCGCCCGCTTACTCAAACGTCATCGCCCTGAAAAGCTACTGCCTTGGGCACTAGCATTAATGATGTCCGCAGGAGTGGCGGCGCTCGCACTCAGCCTGCTTGGGGTGACCAGCCTACCCGTTATCATGGCCTGCATAATCTGTTTTATGTTCAGTCATGGCTTTGTCGGACCAAACTCGGCTGCGATGGCACTCTCAGACCAAGGGCGTCAGTTAGGCTCGGCCTCCGCGATGATGGGGACGATCACGATCTCGTGTGGCGCCCTGGCAGGGATGACCGTCAGTATGCTCACGACCCCCGGTCCCTTACCTTTGGCGCTTATTATGGGGTGCTGCACCTCGGCGGCCTGTCTGCTAGGCGTACTAGCGCGTAAAACCACCCGAACCGTTTGATTTAAATTGTGGTTTCGTATTAGAATGTCAGGCTTGATGTGAAAATCTGATCAAAAAAACCCAAACATTGGGTTCAAACAAACAATAGGTGTAGCCATGGCACGTGTATGCCAAGTGACCGGAAAAAAGCCCATGGTGGGCAACAATGTTTCTCACGCTAACAACAAAACCAAGCGTCGTTTTCTGCCAAACCTGCAGTCACGCCGCTTCTGGGTTGAGAGCGAAAACCGTTGGATACGCCTGCGCGTCACCACCAACGCAATCCGCACAATCGACAAGAATGGCATCGACGCCGTTCTGGCAGATCTTCGCGCACGCGGCGAAGTCGCTTAAAGGAGACCATCATGGCAAAAGGTGCACGCGAAAAAATTAAACTTGAATCCAGCGCTGGAACAGGTCATTTCTACACAACCACAAAAAATAAGCGCAACATGCCTGAGAAAATGCTGATCAAAAAATTTGATCCAGTCGCCCGCAAGCACGTTGACTACAAAGAAACCAAGCTCAAGTAATTCGATCCAACGTTCCGGTTTCTGCTCCGACAGCCTCGCCTAGCGAGGCTGTTTGTTTTTATGCCCTCTATTTGCCAGCCCCCACTGCGCGTTGACTCGGGCACAAAGAGCGTACCGCCCTATAATGTCGAGGTCGATTGACGCATTGTGCGTCTCACCCCTTTTTGGCTGTATTCATGCAGGAACGCTACCAACCTAACGCCGTCGAAGCGGCTGCCCACGCTAACTGGGACTCTCGTGACGCCTACCTCGTTACCGAGAACGCAAAAAATGCTTCGGGAGAACCCAAGCCCAAGTTTTACGCTTGCTCAATGCTGCCCTACCCCAGCGGTAAGTTGCACATGGGTCACGTGCGCAACTACACCATCAATGACATGATGGCGCGGCAGCTGCGCATGCGTGGCTACAACGTGTTGATGCCGATGGGCTGGGATGCCTTTGGGATGCCGGCTGAAAACGCCGCAATGAAGTCCAATGTACCTCCTGCAAAATGGACGTACGACAACATCGCCTATATGAAGAAGCAGATGAAGGCGATGGGCCTGGCGATCGATTGGACACGTGAAATGTGCGCCTGCGATCCTAAGTACTACAAATGGAATCAGTGGCTCTTTTTAAAAATGCTGGAAAAAGGCATCGCTTATCGCAAAACACAGGTTGTGAACTGGGACCCGGTAGACAACACCGTGCTGGCAAACGAGCAAGTGATCGACGGTCGCGGCTGGCGCTCTGGCGCACCTGTTGAGAAGCGTGAAATCCCGGGCTACTACTTGCGCATCACTGACTACGCGAGCGAACTGCTCGAGCAAGTGCAGACTGGCTTAGCAGGATGGCCTGACCGTGTGCGCGCCATGCAAGAAAACTGGATCGGTAAAAGCGAAGGGGTTCGCTTTGCCTTTACGCACACCATTAAAGATGCACAAAACAAGCTAATCCAAGACGGCAAAATGTTTGTCTTCACCACGCGTGCCGACACCATCATGGGTGTCACGTTCTGCGCAGTTGCGCCCGAGCATCCGCTGGCCACGCACGCCGCAATGAGCAACCCTGCCCTGGCTGCGTTTATCGAACAGTGTAAGCAGGGCGGCACGACCGAGGCCGAACTCGCCACGCGCGAAAAAGAAGGCCTGGACACCGGGCTAACCGTCACGCACCCGCTGACTGGGCAACCTGTTGTGCTGTGGGTAGGTAACTACGTCTTGATGAGCTATGGTGATGGCGCTGTGATGGGTGTACCGGCCCACGACGAGCGCGATTTTGCTTTTGCAAACAAGTATGGCCTAACGATCACGCAGGTGGTGCAGATGGGTGACAAGCCTTTTGACAACAAGGTTTGGCACGAATCCTATGGGGACAAGCAATCAGGTCGTCTGATCAACTCGGGCGAATATAACGGCCTTAACTTTATACAAGCCATTGATGCGATCTCGAGCAAGCTCGAGGGGCTAGGCTTGGGCACGCGCCAAACGACTTGGCGCTTGCGCGACTGGGGCATCTCGCGCCAACGTTATTGGGGCACGCCCATCCCAATCATTCACTGCCAGGACTGTGGTGCGGTGCCGGTGCCAGAAAAAGATCTGCCCGTCATCTTGCCCGAGGACCTGATCCCCGACGGCAGCGGCAACCCCCTTGCCAAGCATGAAGGCTTCTTGTCATGTCATTGCCCAAGCTGCGGCAAGCCCGCAAAACGCGAGACCGATACGATGGATACGTTCGTCGACTCGTCGTGGTATTTCATGCGTTACACCTCGCCCGGCAACGACCAACAAATGGTCGATGCGCGCAATGACTACTGGATGCCGATGGATCAGTACATCGGTGGTATTGAGCATGCGGTACTGCACCTGCTGTACGCGCGCTTCTGGACGCGCGTGATGCGCGACTTAGGCTTGGTGAAGTTCGACGAGCCCTTCACCAAACTACTTTGCCAGGGTATGGTGCTCAACCACATCTATTCGGCAAAGAACGAAAAAGGTGGGATCGAATATTTCTGGCCTGAAGACGTTGACAATGTGTACGACGCGAAGGGTGCCATTGCGGGCGCAACACTCAAAAGCGATGGCCGTCACGTTACCTATGGTGGCGTGGGCACAATGTCCAAGTCGAAAAATAACGGTGTGGATCCTCAGTCCTTAATCGACACACAAGGCGCGGACACTGCGCGTCTGTTTGTCATGTTCACGAGCCCACCCGAGCAAACACTCGAGTGGTCAGACTCCGGGGTGGAAGGCTCGAACCGCTTTTTACGTCGACTTTGGTCGCTTTGCTACCAGAAGCAAGCAGAGGTTGCTGCAGGTCTAAAAGTGCCCACCACCGACTGGGCGGCGGCGAGTAACGATATTAAAAAGCTTCGCTTTGAAATCTACACGTTGCTCAAGCAAGCAGACTATGACTACCAACGCATTCAGTACAACACGGTTGTTTCTGCCTGCATGAAAATGCTCAACGCGATTGACGACGCATCGCTGGGGGATTCAAACTTTGCCAAGGCCGCCGTTGCGGAAACGTTAGGGGTATTGCTGCGGGTGCTCTACCCTGTCGTTCCTCATGTCACCTGGGATCTATGGGCAAAGTTGGGCTACAGCGCGATTTATGGTGACTTGCTCGACGCACCGTGGCCTGTCGTCGATGAAACTGCGC
>CAMBPA010000042.1 GCA_945869355.1 Bordetella parapertussis | reverse complement strand
GTCACGGTCAGCCCCTATCTAGGCGCAGACTCGGTTGAGCCCTATCTTGAGTGGGAAGATCGCGGCGTGATCGTACTGTGCCGCACCTCCAATCAGGGCGGCTCAGACCTACAGTTTTTAATGACGGATGGTGTACCGCTTTATCTGCGCGTAGCCGATTTAGTTGCGAACAAATGGAACAAAACTGGTCAGTGTGGTCTCGTCGTGGGCGCCACATTTCCCAAAGAGTTAGCGGCGGTGCGCCATGCGGTGGGCAATGACATTCCCTTGCTCGTCCCGGGCATCGGTGCGCAAGGCGGCGATATTGCCGCAACCTGCGCTGCCGGCTGTAACGCCCAGAAGACCGGAATGATGATCAACTCCTCACGCGCGATTCTTTATGCGAAGGGTTCGGGTCACTGGACTGAAGCAGCGGCGGCTGCCGCGAAACAAACACGCGACGACATCAACGCTCACCGCTAGGGCGTCAACAACTCGCAAGCCGAGCGCAATGCAAACGCCACCGACGCGTGGCGCACAGCCGTACGGTCACCTTCAAAAATTTGGGATAACGCGTGCACAACGATCCCTGAAGGCAAGCGCTGGGCGAACCCAAACCACACCAAGCCCACAGGCTTGTCCGCCGACCCACCACCAGGCCCCGCAATACCAGTCGTTGTCAGCGCGAGCGTGGCGGGCGGTGACTTGGCCAATACCCCAGCCGCCATTTCCTGCGCCACTTCTTTGCTAACCGCGCCAAACTGTTTCAGTGTTTCTTTAGACACACCTAGCTGAGCATGTTTTGCACCATTGCTATACGTGACCCAGCCCTGCTCAAACCAAGCACTGGACCCAGCAATCGCTGTCGCCGCACCGGCCAGCAGACCCCCGGTGCACGACTCCGCCGTGGCAAGCCAGCCCTGTCGCGCCACCAAGAGTTGCCCTAAGCGTACCGATAACGTATCAATTTCAGTTTGCACTCAAAGACTCCCTCAAGAGACGCACCCGGCAGTTAGAAAGGAATTCCCACTCGCACCAAAACAGCCATGACCAACAAGGTGTAGCCCGCCGCGAGTAGATCATCGAACATCACGCCAAACCCGCCCTTAAAGTGCCTATCCGCCTGGCGAATAGGTGGGGGCTTGACCGTATCAAAGAAGCGGAACAAACCAAAGGCTACGGCTTGGGCCGTCAAAGAATCCGGCACAAGCCACAACACCAACCAAAACGCAACGAACTCATCCCAGACGATACCCACGTGATCCGCGACGCCCAACTGCGTCGTGACGCGTTCGGCAGCCCACCAACCGTAAGCAAAACAGGCAAGTAAAAACAAGGCGATTGCGGCGTCGCTCACGCCTGGGGCAGAAAAACTCCACAGTAACCAAGCCAGCAACGTACCCCAGGTGCCAGAACCGGGTCGCAACAACCCAGAGCCAAAACCAAACATCATCATTCGCCCCGGGTCGGAAAACACCCAAGACCATGTCGGCCACTTTGTGTGATGCCTTTCAGAGACGCGCGTCACCGGAGCCCCTGAAGTGATCGAACCCGCGAGGGATGTCGGACACAATGCGTCCCGACACATCCCGCACCACAACACCCGACCCAGCGGTGATACGACCAATGCGGGTTAAGGGAACGGCTGTTTCGATGGCGATCCGCTCAAGACTGTCTCTCTGCGCGGGCGCTGCGGTCAAGCAAAGCTCATACACATCGCCACCGGCGAGAATCGCGCGGCGCACTTGCAAGGGGTCGTAACCCCATAATGCCTGGTGAACAGGCAACGCCGATTCATCGATCTCAGCAGCCAGGCTACTCGCCTGCAAAATATGTCCGAGGTCTTGTAGCAGACCGTCCGACACGTCAATCGCGGCATGCGCGTGTGCCGCAACTCTGCGGCCCAGCGCAACGCGCGGGATCGGACGCTCCAAGGCCAGACGTATTTGCGCCAAGAGTTTCGCATCGGTAGGCAGCTCACCGGCAAGCATTCGGCAAGCAATATCCGCTGCACCCAGTGTGCCTGACACCCAAATATCGTCACCACACACCGCAGCACTGCGGCGCATCGCCAACTCAGGTAAGACCTCACCAAAGACGGTCACACTAAGCGTGATGCCCTGCTCGCTGCGCGTGGTGTCTCCACCGACTAAGGCGCAACCATGCTCATCGGCAAGCGCATAAAACCCCTCCGCAAATTGGGATACCCACTGCTCATCGATACTCGGCAGGCCGAGCCCCAACAAGCAAGCGATAGGTTTCGCACCCACAGCAGCGAGATCTGACAGATTGACTGCGAGCGCTTTGTGACCAAGGCGCAACGGGTCCGTTCCGGAGAAAAAGTGGCGGCCCTCGAGCAATAGGTCGGTGCTTGTTGCCAGTTGCATGCCAGGCTTGACGGTGAACAACGCACAGTCATCCCCCGCACCCACCATATCGCGAGGGACTGCGCGACTAAAAAAGCGGGCGATGAGTTCGAATTCGGATGGCACGAGTATGGTTGCCCCAGAGACGATCAACGACGAGGGGTCGCCCGAGTTTCAGGTGCGCGCACTTGGGCGGCAAGTTTGTCGAGCACGCCGTTGACAAACTTAAAGCCATCGGTCCCGCCAAACGACTTGGCGAGTTCGACGGCCTCGTTGATGGCAACGCGATAAGGCACTTCAACATGATGCACGAGCTCGTAGCTACCAATGAGCAAAATGCCATGCTCGATCGGGGATAGCTCGGCAAGCGGCCGATCAATAAACGGTGCGAACTTGTCACGCAAGGAAGCAGCGTCCTTCATCGCGCCGTGCAACAGTGTTTGAAACCAAACCGCATCAGCCTGATCAAACTCGTCTTCGTCGCGCAAGTGAGCTTCGATCTCGCCGGCGTCCTGCAAACTATCCGTGTCACGCACTAGCCAGGCATACATGCCTTGCAACGCAAGTTCGCGGGCGCGCCTGCGTGCGCTGCGCGGCGCAGTGGTTGCGCTGACTTCAGCGCCGTGCGTCGGATTGTTCAAGATCTTCGTCCTCGTCGTCTTCGTCGGCTTCAGGCTCGAGCGCAGCCACCAAGTTTGCCATTTCAACCGCACACTGCGCGCAGTCACGGCCTTTGTCGGCTGCCCGCACTTCGGCTTGCTCGTCAGTTTCGGTTGTCAACACACCGTTTGCGACGGGGATTCCCGTCTCAAGCGAAATGCGAGAAATTGCTGAGGCACTCTCGTTACTGACTATTTCAAAATGATAGGTTTCACCGCGAATCACAGCACCGAGCGCGATGAGCGCATCGAACTCAAAGGTTTCAGCCATCCGGGCCAGTGCCGCGCCAAGTTCGAGCGCGCCGGGAACGGTGACAACCATAATGTCACGCTCATCAACGCCCAAGCTCTCGAGCTCTTGCAGGCAAGCGTCCAGCTCGATTAGCCCAATGTCTTCGTTAAAGCGAGCACGGACGATGCCAATATGCAGGCCCTCGCCGTTCATGTCCGGGGTCAGGGTATACGGGCTCATGGTCTGCTTCCTATTTGTTACGGGTGGGAGGTTGGTGTTCGTAGCCTGTGATGTCTAGACCAAAGCCTGGCATGATGCTTGGCATCTTGCGCGGGCGCGCCAGCAGGCGCATTTGTCCAACATTCAGGTCTCGTAGAATTTGTGCGCCCATGCCATAGGTGCGTAGATCCATCCGTCCGGATTCACGCTTGGGTGGTGGTGCGCTCGGTGCGCCCTGCCAACGCGCAACTTGATCAAACAAGTGATCTGCTGAGCCTTGGCAATTCAGAAAAACCACCACGCCAGCAGAGGCCTCGCGGATTGCCTGCAGTGCTTCGGCGACGCCCCAGCTATGCCCCGGGCTTTGTACATCGATCACATCGAGCACCGACGTGGGCTCATGCACACGCACCAGCGTTTCGCGACCTGGATCGATTTGCCCAGATACCAGTGCAAGATGTGGATGACCCGCTACGGTATCCCGATAGGCAACCATCTGAAACTCACCCCACGGGGTTTGAACGTTGCGCTGCCCCACGCGCTCAATCACAGACTCGTGTTCACTGCGATACTGGATAAGATCAGCAATCGTGCCGAGCTTCAAGTTATGCGTACGACCGTATTCAATCAGATCGGGCAGTCGCGCCATCGTGCCATCAGGCTTCAAGATTTCGCAAATCACTGCCGCGGGCGTCAAACCAGCCATTGCGGTCAGGTCGCAACCCGCCTCGGTATGCCCAGCGCGCACCAGTACACCGCCGGGTACCGCACGTAATGGAAAAATATGGCCTGGCTGGACTAAGTCAGTGGCTTTCGCATCGCGGGCGACGGCCACGCGCACGGTGCGCGCGCGGTCTGCCACTGAAATTCCGGTCTCGACCCCTTCTGCGGCCTCAATGGAGACTGTAAAATTTGTCCCGTAGGGCGTGCCGTTTTTATTCGACATCAAAGGCAATTCAAGTTGCCGACAACGCTCTTCCGTGAGCGTGAGACAAACTAGACCACGGCCGTGAGTGACCATGAAGTTGATCGCTTCGGGCGTCACGAACTCGGCTGCCATGACGAGGTCGCCTTCATTTTCACGATCCTCTTCATCGACCAAAATCACCATGCGCCCCATCCGGAGCTCGTCAATGATCTCTGAAACAGGGGAAATCGCCGAAGGCGACACGGAGGCTGTGCTTGAAGCGAGGGAAATTTTAGCGGACATGTTGGTCGGACAATCAGGCGAAACTAAAAGCCTATTATAGAATCGTTAAGATAATCCATACGGTAAAGGCTCAAATGGCCCCAACACCTTCCCGGAACCCCTATGCACGCACTGAGCACCTTCGCCCCCGAACAAGCCGCCAAGATCCGGTTTCTGCTGACCGATATCGATGACACCTTGACGACTGGCGGGCACCTGACCGCAGGCGCCTACGCCGCGCTTGAACGCCTGTCAGCCGCTGGCATCACTGTCATTCCCATCACAGGACGACCAGCGGGATGGTGCGACCACATCGCCCGGATGTGGCCTGTTTTTGCCATCGTGGGTGAAAACGGGGCGTTTTACATGCGCTACGACCACAACAGACGACGTATGCTGACCCATCACTTCGCGGGGGCTGAGGAGCGTCGAGCCAATCGCGCAAAGCTCGATGCACTGTCAGTCAAAATTTTGTCCGTGGTTCCAGGTTGCGCACTGGCAAGCGACCAAAACTATCGCGAAGCGGACTTGGCCATTGATTTTTGCGAGGATGTCGAGCCTTTGTCAGAGAGCGCCATCAAACAAATCGTTTCGCTCTTCGAGCAGGAGGGCGCTCAAGCGAAAGTCAGCTCCATCCACGTTAACGGCTGGTTTGGTCAATATGACAAGCTTTCCATGACACGCACGTTGTTCGCACGCGAGTTTTCAAGCAAGCTCGAGGATCTCCTGCCAGTATGCGCGTTCGCGGGGGACTCACCCAACGACGAACCGATGTTTGGCTTCTTCGACTACTCGGTGGGGGTGGCCAATATTCAGACACAGCTGCACCGCCTGACGCATCAGCCAAAGTATGTGACGCCCTCAAAAGGGGGAGCGGGCTTCGTTGAGTTAGCCAACTGGATCCTCGCAGCAAAAAAGATACGGAATTCTTAGCTTTTCTGGCTTGCCATCAAAATTTGAGGGTGTGCCCGATATACTAAGCCTCCTTGCACGCCGATTAAGCACCCGAATGCTAGAACAAGAACTCAAATTGCATGTGCCTGGCCCCGCCTGCTCTGGCGTTGAGCGCGAGCTCGCGCGGGGTGCACTGACACGCACCCGCTTACGCGCACTCTATTTTGATACACCGACACGGGCCTTGGCGCGCGCCAAAATTTCTTTGCGACTTCGTCTGGAAGGCCGTCGCTGGGTGCAGACGCTCAAGATGCCTGGACAAGACAGCCTCTCGCGCACCGAGCTTAATCAGATTCGCCCAGGGCCAGTCCTTGACCTCAGTGTATATGCCGGCCTGCCCGCGGGCGAGGTACTCAATACGCTGAATGAGAGCCTGGACGTTTGCTATGAGACGAATGTCATGCGCTTGTCGCGGATTCTCCGCGATAAGTCCGGTCGCGTTGAAGTTGCGTATGACAAAGGCGTTATCCGCGCTGGCGCGCTTGAACTGCCACTCTGCGAAATTGAGTTTGAACTAATTACTGGACCGCTGGAAACAATCTTTACGCTCGGCAAGCGCTGGCAGCAAAAATTTGCCCTGTTGCTTGATGCGCGCAGTAAGGCGGAGCGTGGTGACCGCCTGGCCCAATTAAACAAAACCTTGACGGCACTTGATGCGCTCAGTGCAGACGAATCTGAAGCAAAGCGCATCACTGCGATCACTTCCTTTTGGGCACCCCACCCGGTCAGCGCGATCACTCTCGATCCTAAAGACAATACCCAGCAAGCGTTGCGCGCTGTATCGGCCGAGTGCCTCGATCAGATCATTCGAAACAGTGCAATCATCGCTGGCGTCGATGCGGAGGATCGCTATGCGGACGCGCGCTCCGAGCATGTGCACCAGCTTCGCGTAGGCATCCGTCGATTACGCTCTGCCTGGTCTTTTTTTAATGGGTTGGCCGAACTGCCTGCTCTAGATAAGCGGATCGAGATCAAAGCTTATTTTGCTCAACTCGGCGGTGCCCGCGATGACGATGTCTTGCGCGAACTCGTTTTGCCGATGTTGCGCCGAGCAGGTCAGCCTCCTTTAGTACTTGACCAGGCCGTTGAGCAGACCGACGCCGCTGCGACCGTTCGCAGCGTCGGATATCAGTCCTGGCTACTCGATATGCTGGCGAGCGTGGTGCTGCCCGTCACCCCCCAACGCGCTGCCATAACGGATGTTGGTCTGCAACCCTCGAGCGACATACCCGCGCCGGCGTTGGAACAAACGCTGGTACAAACACTCAGCAAGAGGCTAAAAAAATGGGATCGCAGAGTTGTCGCGGAGGGAACCAATCTGCCCGTGCTGGACATGGAAGCCAGACACGAGTTGCGCAAGCGCGGCAAGAAGCTACGCTACGCGCTCCAGTTTTGTGAATCCATTTTGCCCCAGCGTCGACTTGGTGCTTATAAAAAATCACTCGCACGGGTACAAAATATTTTGGGCGAGATGAACGACTTGATCGTCGGGCGCGAGCGCTTCGTGGGCTTGCGCGACACCCAACCAAGCGCTTGGTTTGCCTGCGGTTGGATTACGTCTAGACTTGACGCATTGACGATCGAGGCCACGCACGCCTTTAAAGTGTTATCGCAAACGCACAGGCCCTGGCGTTAACCCACCAGCGCAGCCGCAAAATCCGCAGCGACAAACGGCTGCAAGTCTTCCATTTTTTCACCGACGCCAATCCAATAGACCGGGACGGGGCGCGTGCCTTGCGAACCAGCGGCGACTGCAGCTAAAGTTCCGCCTTTCGCCGTCCCATCCAGCTTTGTGACGATTAGTCCGGTCAACCCGACCGCAGTATCGAAACTGCGGATTTGTGAGAGAACGTTTTGCCCCGAATTACCATCCACAACGAGCAGCACTTCATGCGGGGCAGTTGGATCGGCCTTGGCGATCACACGACGAATTTTTTTTAACTCATCCATCAAGTTCAACTGGGTTGGCAGCCGGCCAGCTGTGTCGACAAGCACGACGTCCATGCCGCGGGCACGGCCCGCATGAACAGCGTCAAACGCCACCGCAGCCGGGTCGGCGCCCTCTTGGGCAATGACAGAGACATTGTTGCGATTGCCCCACTCCACCAGTTGCTCGCGCGCCGCAGCGCGAAACGTATCGCCTGCGGCAAGCAGCACCTTGGCACCCCGCTGCTGCAGGGCATTGGCTAGCTTTCCAATTGATGTGGTTTTGCCAGCACCATTCACCCCGGTAATCATGACGACAAGCGGTTTGACATGACCAACATCAAACGGCTTTTCAAGAACTTTTAAATGATCTGCCAGAATATCTTTCAATGCTTGACGTACCGCGTCGGCCTCTTCGATTCGGTCTAGATTGACTCGGGCACGCAATGCTGACATCAGTTGCGCGGTCGCCTCGACACCCGCGTCCGCCATGATCAAGGCGGTCTCAAGCTCTTCAAACAACTCTTCATCGACACGTACGCCGACGAACAAACTCCCAAGGCTTTGTCCGGTTTTCGCTAACCCGCCTTTTAACTTGGCAAGCCAGGACGTTTTTTGCTCTGCAATTTGCTCTTCCGTTTGTTCCTCAAGCCGTTCTGGAAGTGGTTGCTCACTTCGCTCTGACACCAGCTGTTGGGCCTGCCCCAAGGGCTGCTCGATCGTATCGGCTGGGTGCGCTGCCGCCAAGAGGCTTGCCTGACTGGTTTGCGTTGTTTGGGTTGGCAGTGCAGTCTGACGGCCCAGTGGCGCGCCGGACAACGCCTGGGACAACATGAAGCGACGGCCTTGCACAGGCGGGCG